>NZ_CP047349.1:3867500-3944857 GCF_011045835.1 Proteus terrae subsp. cibarius | reverse complement strand
GGCGGACTCCCCTAAAAAAACAAGACTAAAAAATAAACAGGAAAAATGCAGTTAAACACTGTGTGCCTAAATACAAAGTGCACAACACCGTTCCTCTTCAATTCTTAATAAGGAACAACTCTTGGTGACAACGATTTTTTTACATCGTGACTCACGATCGCAGACTGGCTATTCTGATCGTGACGGGGGATCATATCGCAAAATGAAACGAAGATCCTCTTTCTTTTGCACAGTTTTTATGGTTTTTATCCACAGGCTTGCTGATTTACGATAATTCACCAAATGAAATATGCAAAGGCGTTCTAGTGTACTTGAGTCGTCCTATAAATAGCAATTGGGGATAACTTTCTCTTTGCATAAATCTCTCTTTCTTATAGTAAGTGATCAAATATCTCTCATTTGATCCACTAAAGATCCTTGCGCTTTCACCATGAGTCCGTATAATCTTGCACCCTGCGTGCTTGTACCAACAAAGTCACTTATTAAGACCTTTTTTAGGTCGCTAATAAGCGTACTCGTTGCGCATAAGTCAGGATTGATTATCGGGTTTGCTAAAAAAGACGACAAAAATCGGTACTTAAAGCGTCATCTTCATTGACGCATTTGAGTGATTTTATTACAATCCCGCATCTTTCCATCATTGATGCTGCGATTGAAGTACCGGTTTGTTTATTTATTGCACGCCTGTCTGTCAACGCATTTGCTGAATCAGTAATAATATTAAGTAGGTAGAAATCGCCATGAAACGCACTTTTCAACCGTCTGTACTGAAGCGCAACCGTAACCACGGCTTCCGCGCTCGTATGGCCACTAAAAATGGTCGTCAGGTTCTGGCTCGCCGTCGTGCGAAAGGCCGCGCTCGTCTGACCGTTTCTTCGAAATAATAAAAGCTAACCATTCCGTGGTTAAGCTCGCTTTTCCAAGGGAGTTACGTTTGTTAACTCCCAAGCATTTCAATTTTGTTTTCCAGCAACCACAACGTGCGAGTTCTCCAGAAGTTACTATTTTGGGTCGCCAGAATGAGCTGGGGCATCCCCGCATCGGTCTAACAATCGCAAAGAAAAACGTTAAACGTGCTCATGAGCGTAATCGCATTAAACGATTAGCCCGTGAATACTTTCGTTTACATCAGCATGAATTACCGCCGATGGATTTTGTGCTATTAGTAAGAAAAGGGGTTGCTGAACTTGATAACCATCAATTGACGGAAGTATTGGGTAAATTATGGCGTCGTCATTGTCGCTTGGCTCAAAAGTCCTGATCTTGCTGATTAGGGGCTATCAACTGGGGATTAGTCCTTTGTTGGGGCCTCGTTGTCGTTTTAATCCTACATGCTCTAATTACGGAATTGAGGCATTGCGCAGGTTTGGAATGATAAAAGGTAGTTGGTTAACAGTGAAACGCATATTAAAATGCCACCCTTTACACGAAGGTGGTGATGATCCTGTCCCACCTAGAAAAAACGACGATAACAGAGAAAATTAACGATGGATTCGCAACGCAATCTTCTATTCATCGCTTTGCTGTTCGTTTCTTTCCTGATCTGGCAGCAGTGGGAGGGTGATAAAGTTTCACAAAACACCACCACTACCGCTCAGGTCTCGCAACAAGCGGACGTGCCAAGCAGTGATAGTCTTGCTGTAACTGGTAACAGCAATGAGCAGGCAAAATTGATTACCGTAAAAACTGACGTACTTGATATTCGTATCAATACTCAGGGCGGTACTATCGATGAGGCTGATTTGTTAGCCTATCCCGCCGAGCTTAATTCACAGACACCTTTCCGTTTACTGGAAACTACACCACAATTCCTGTATCAGGCTCAAAGTGGCTTAATCGGCCCAGATGGTCCAGATCAGAAATCTCGCCCAGTTTATAATGCTGATAAAAACGAATTCGTACTTGGTGAAAACCAAGATGAATTACGTGTACCTATGACTTTCGTAAATGAAGAAGGTGTGAAATTCGTCAAAACCTTCATTCTGAAGAAAGGTCAGTACGATATCGGTATTGAGTACAAAATTGAGAATACAACAGATAAAACGCTGACCATGAACTTCTACGGCCAGTTAAAACAATCTGTTAAATTGCCAGAAAGCCGTGATACAGGTAGTAGCAACTTTGCACTACACACTTATCGTGGTGCGGCATACTCATCAGATGAAACCAACTATAAAAAATATAGTTTTGGTGATATCGAAGATAAAAACTTATCTCTAACCACGAATAATGGTTGGGTTGCAATGTTACAACAATACTTTGCAACAGCATGGATCCCTTCTAAAGATAGTCAGAACAATAGCTTCTACTCTATCACTTTAGAAAACAAATCTATTGCTCTGATTGGTTATAAATCAGCACCGGTGACAATTGCACCAAATAGCAGTGCTGATATCAGCTCAACATTATGGGTTGGCCCTGAAATTCAGTCAGAAATGTCAGCCATTGCGCCACATTTAGATCTGTCTGTTGACTACGGTTGGTTATGGTTTATCTCTCAACCACTGTTTAAACTGCTGAAATTCCTTCACAGCTTTATCGGTAACTGGGGCTTCTCCATCATCATGATCACCTTTATCGTTCGTGGTATCATGTACCCGCTGACTAAAGCACAGTACACCTCCATGGCGAAAATGCGTTTACTGCAACCAAAACTGGCTGCACTGCGTGAACGTATTGGTGATGACAAACAGCGTATGAGCCAAGAAATGATGGCGTTATACAAACAAGAGAAAGTAAATCCTCTGGGTGGTTGTTTACCATTACTTATCCAGATGCCAATCTTCCTTGCGTTGTATTACATGCTGATGGGCTCTGTTGAATTACGTCATGCACCGTTTATGTTATGGATCCAAGACTTATCTGCACAAGATCCGTACTACATCCTGCCATTATTAATGGGTGTGACAATGTTCATCATTCAGAAACTGTCTCCAACAGCAGTCACTGATCCGATGCAACAAAAAATCATGACCTTTATGCCGGTTGTGTTTACCGTATTCTTCCTGTGGTTCCCATCAGGTCTGGTTCTGTACTATATCGTCAGTAACTTAGTGACCATTATCCAGCAGCAGTTAATTTACCGTGGTCTGGAGAAACGTGGCTTACACAGCAGAGACAAAAAATAAGGTCACATGAGGAAAAGCCTCTTCCTTGGTTACATTCAAAGGAAAGTGACATAAAATAGCGAAGGCGGTCTGCAATGACCGCCTTCTGTTTTTTATATTGATATGATTATTCTGATTAAGCGAGTACACCATGCATAGCACTGATACTATCGTCGCTCAGGCCACACCTCCGGGAAGAGGCGGTGTTGGTATCCTACGCGTTTCTGGCCCTAAAGCTGCCCTTGTAGCACAAACCGTTTTAGGCAAGTTGCCTAAACCTCGTTATGCCGATTATCTGCCATTTCGCAATGATGACAACTCAGTACTTGATCAGGGTATCGCCCTTTTCTTCCCTAATCCGAACTCATTTACGGGTGAAGATGTTCTAGAACTACAAGGCCATGGTGGCCCCATTATTCTGGATTTATTACTAAAACGTATTTTACAAATCCCTGGTGTGCGTATTGCTAATCCTGGTGAGTTTTCTGAACGTGCGTTTTTAAATGACAAACTCGATTTAGCACAAGCAGAAGCGATTGCCGATTTAATTGATGCCAGCTCAGAACAAGCAGCTCGTTCAGCAATTAATTCACTACAAGGTGCATTTTCCTCTCATATTAACGAGATGGTAGAGTCATTAACGCACTTACGTATCTATGTTGAAGCAGCCATTGATTTCCCTGATGAAGAGATTGATTTTCTTTCTGACGGTATCATCGAAGGAAAACTTAACGCCGTTATTGCTGAATTAGATGATGTTCGTGCTCAAGCTCGCCAAGGTAGCTTGTTACGTGAAGGAATGAAAGTGGTTATCGCAGGTCGCCCTAATGCAGGTAAATCAAGCCTATTAAATGCATTAGCAGGTCGAGAAGCTGCCATTGTCACGGATATTGCGGGTACAACCCGTGATGTGTTGCGTGAACATATTCATATTGATGGTATGCCTTTGCATATTATCGACACCGCAGGCTTACGTGAAGCCAGTGATGAAGTTGAACGCATTGGTATTGAACGTGCTTGGAAAGAGATTGAGCAAGCAGACAGAGTGCTATTTATGGTTGATAGCACCACAACCGATGCCACAACACCTGAAGATATCTGGCCTGAATTTATGGCTCGTTTACCAAAAACCTTGCCTGTCACTGTTATTCGTAACAAATCGGATTTAACAGGGGAAAATGTCGAGATCACGGCACAAGGTAACTACCCGATGATCCGCTTATCTGCTCGTGATGGAATGGGTATCGAGTTACTACGCGATCACCTGAAAGAAGCGATGGGCTTTAATAGCAATACTGAAGGTGGTTTCTTGGCTCGCCGCCGCCATTTACAGGCATTAAATACCGCAGCGGAACATCTACAGCAAGGCCATGAACAATTGGTTTATGCAAAATCCGGTGAATTGTTGGCAGAAGAGTTAAGACTGGCTCAGCAAGCATTAAGTGAGATCACCGGTGAATTTACTTCAGATGACTTATTAGGCCGTATTTTCTCAAGTTTCTGCATCGGGAAGTAACCATCAAATCTTACCTGCTATACCGTGTAAACCTTAACTTAACGGTTATAGCAGGTAAAGTCGGATTTACACGCTATAACCACTAAATCTTGATCTACACGCTATAACCGGTATATTAGATATTAACGCCTATAACCGGTAGAAGATGATGATTATAATTAACGCCTATCAACTCAGCGTCCATCTAAAAGATGTCCGATTAACAAAAAAACTTTCTCAAGGTAAAGTCGCCCAAAAAGTGGGAATTCGACAAGACACCGTGTCCAATTTTGAACTTAATCCTAATTCCACCAAGCTAGAAACCTTTTTTAAACTGCTCTCCGCACTAAATTTAGAGATGGAAATTCATCCTAAAGATGCTAAAAATAATTTAGCACACAAAAGTGAATGGAAAGAGGAGTGGTAAATGGCGAGCCTTGATATGTATATGAATGAATATTATGTGGCTATTTTTACTAAAAAAAGCTCAGGTGCGCATTCAACTTAGCTAATAAACTCTCTCAAAAAGAGTAAGATAAATTACTTGTCTTCTTTTATTTTTATATTATTTAATACTATTCTTTAATTAAACTATTAATAATAAATATCAAACGATGTACTAGTTATTTTTTATTTAATCATAGATAAAACAACGCAATCGTTTACTTTTTCTTTTTCTATCTTGAATAAATAACAATATATCTAACACGTATTAATACCATTATTAAATGTACTTTTTAATGATCTAAATATAGAAAACCAGTCAATGACAATGATAAACTTCGTTTTTAGTTAACAGGGTAAATATCCCCCTTATATTTAAGAGTCTATCGTGAGAACGCTTTATTTTACTGCGCTGACAACTGGCATTCTTTCTGCCATTTGGGCATTTATTGCTAATCAATTTGACTTATTAAGCTGGGCTGGCTTTTTGGGTTGCACCGCCTATTTTGCTTATCCTAAAGAAGGTATTAAAGGATTAGCTGTCACTATGGCTACCATTATGAGTGGCGTGATTTGGGCATTGGCGATTATTTACGGTAGCCAAATCTTTAGTGATATTTCTATTTTTGGCTATGCTGTCACAGGTGTTATTGCCTTTGTGATGTGTATTCAAGCTAAAAGTGTACTACTTGCTTATATTCCCGGCACCTTTATTGGAGCATGCACTATATTTGCCGCTCAAGGGGATCTTTCTCAAACCATCCCTTCATTAATTGTCGGTGTTTTATTTGGTTATGCCATGAAAATGAGTGGACTTTGGGTTGCCAATAAATGGCCAAAAACAGCGTAATTTATTTATGCTAACTCAAATCTAAAAGCGGTATTTAGTCATGCTAAAGCCGCTTTTTTATTACTCCCAAATATAGTGTTCCAACAATAGGAACATAACCTGATAACGTTATGTAAACCTTAGGAAATAACGTAAAACGAAAATTCTGTTGAGTGCTTTCATTCGTTTATTAATTTAATTGAAAATCTAACGAGACAATTAAAGGGTTCAATAAGTTTTCGGGTTTAGGACCTATGGGTTTTACGCGTTTAACCGCAGCAATAGCCGCATTATCAAGGGAAGAAATCCCAGAAGTACTTTCTATCTCAACCCTTGAAATCACACCTTCTGATGTGAGTGAAAAACTGACCACCACCTGACCTTCATGTTGCATGCGACGTGCTTGTGATGGATAACGTTTATGGCGCTCTATTTCTCGACGCAGTGAACTAATATAGTGATTATCAGATTCGCCTTGCCCTATTCCTTTCTCGCTTAATGCATGACTTCTTCCTGCTAACGAGCTTGCCGTATGTTGCGTTAAGCTTTCTGCCGATGCTTCTGAAGTCGTTTGCGCTACTTGGCTTTCTAAATCACGCTGTTTTATCGGCTCTACTTTTTCTTGCACCACCTGTTTTTTTACAGGTGTAATTGGTTTTATAGGTGTGGGCTTTTCTTTTATTTTTTCAGGTATTTTCTTTGGTGCTTCAACAAACTCCCCTTTTTCGGCAATGGGTAAAACAATGGGCGTTTTTTGTGGCTCCGTTTCCACTAAAGGTTCCGGCACCACTGTTGATTGTTGAGGCGGTGAAAATACCACTTGGTAAACGGATAATGTATTTTCTTGTTGCTGATGAATATGGTGTGCACTTTCTGTCATAGAAAGTGAACGCAACACCCAACTTAATACGACGATATAAACTAATGATATGCCAATTAGCCAATAATAAATATTAAGCGGTTGCCTGACAGAAAGTGCCAACATAAATAAAAGCTCCTTACTCTCTTTTAGTTAAAATTGTGCAGTCACACCTAATCGGAATGTTCTTCCCGGCGCAGGCATACCTGATCGCGTTAAAGGATCAATGTAGTATTCGTTTAATAAATTACTGCCTGTTATTTCAAAAGATAAATTAGGGCTATACTGATAGTTAATATAAGCATCAACGGTAAAGACTTTTGCCCAACGCATTGGGTTGTTATTTCTGCCATACATTTCTCGTGGTAATTTTTCTTTTAGCCATTTTTCATCTTTATTTTCCACTTCTGATGAATAAAGCCAACGACTTCCAACTTCTAATTTATTATCTAACCAACGAGTCCCTAAATGTAAATTAACCGAATATTTAGGTTGGATAGAAGTACGTAAAAAACCACCGGGATAACCCCCCGTCATACATTGTTTAACACCTAATAACCCTGAAGGATCGTAGTTACTAAAGGCATTTTTATCACATACTTTATTTTTATGGCTATAAACTAAAGCCGTATCCATAAAAATAAAGCCATTATCAAAGCGAGCTTGAACCTCTAACCCCTCTAATATTTGCTTTTCAAATTGCCTAATTTGCCAATTCGCATCTCTATCAAACACATTTTCAATATTGGTACGAAAATAGTTAATTTTAATATCGGCATGGCGCTCCACATTTAGCCAATCTGTCAAATCAAACACAACACCTAACTCAGCACTTTTCGCACGCTCGGGTTTTAATTTAAAACCGTAATAACGCGCTTTTGACCCAGAAAAACCACTGGTATCTTCAAATAAACTGGGTAACCGTAGCTGCTCAGTATAACGTCCATAAAAACGCAATATATCGTTGGCATATACCGTCGCAGACACTAAGGGTGAAAATGCGCCATGATGATAGCTGGCCTCTGGTGCAAAACTATCTTTATCATCATCAAGATAAATAGGTATTGGATTAGAAACGCCCATTTCATATTTATTAACTAATTCACCTGTAATTGGATCAGGTACTTTTTCATTAATATTAATATAACCGTTTAACAAAATATTATTGCTTTTTAATAACTCTCCATCTTCATCAAGACCCCAATATAATAACCCTGTTTTCATTGGTCTCATAGTAGTAGAGTTGAAAACAACATTTCCATTCTCATCACGGAGATATGTTCTATTTTCAAAATGCATTTGTTTTGAGATTTTTATTTTACGATTAATTTCTTTTTTTATATTATCAGGTAGTTTTTCATACTCTGGATGAGTTAATTTATACGCTTGTACTATCCTTCTTTTTTCTCTAAGTTCAGGATCTCTTATTACTCTTTTATATTTTTCTGGTAACTGTTGTTCCGTAATTCCACATAGAGTGCCAACTAAATAACACTCTTCCTGTGTCAATGTTCTTTTATAACTTACTATATATCCTCTAATAGAGGGAGTTTTCTCATAACCTTTTACGTTATTCCTTCGCTTATTATTTAAAAAAGTATCTGTTAAATGATAATAATGGTATTTCCCACCCGCAGTAATGGCTAACCAAGAAAGTGGCTTCCAATCTGTGGAAAGGGCTAAGTTAATTTCATGACGTTGTCCTGCTCTCCCTGAGGTAACAAAATCAAAATTTTCAGGAATTTTAATTTCATCACTGTCTAATTTTTCAAATTGATAATTACTGGAAAATGAAATAGAAAATTGAGGTGATAATTTAAATATAGAAGATAAATCCACACCATAGCGGTTATTTTTTTGATAAAGAGAAGCTGTATCAATAAAATGGGTATCTACTTTTGCATCCCATTTAGATAAATACCTTTCGTCATAATCAATCTCCATTGAGACTCTGGGTTCACCACCACGAGTATTCGTATGCCCTGAAGTTAAATTACCCCATAAACGTAACAGAAAATCCGCTTGCTTATCTTCTGGTTTCCACTGATAAGTTAATATTCCCGCCTGTTGATTAATCGTTGCTAGTGGCCATTGAGTCACGACATTTTTTTCGTAACGAGCCCACTCTAATCTCAGAGGCATAATATCGCCAAACAGTAAGTCTGTGTATCGATAGTTAATTGAAAAACGACGTGTTGATTCAGGGAATAATGTTCCTTTTACTAAAAAGGAACGATTACGACTGGAGGTATTAGGGACTTCATTACCAGGACGATAAATATGGGCAATAAAAGGAACATAAGGCGTTAACCTTAATTTATAATCAATAGAATGGATTGCCTTCATATCATCCGTTTCGAGATAAGCTTCTGTATTTCTTTTTCCTGCTAAATAATTTCCTTTTTCTCGTAATGCATAGGTAAATAATAAATTAAATTTTTCTTTTTCAAAACCAATCCCAAGTCGAAATGAATGATCATGAAAGTGCCAATCTTTATTTTTTTGAGGGGTTATTTCTAAAGCTGGATCAACGACCTTTGAACCATGATGATAGAAATAAGGATAATTGCGATAATCTCCGAGCATATCTAAATAGACTTCTTTATACCGTGTGGAGTTATTACTAATATCCCCTTTAAAGTTAATACCAAAAGAATCGCCAATAGGTACAATATCTCGAATATCTAAGGTTTTTACTGCAATACCCCCACCAATACCGGTTTTCATATCAGGTGTTAATGAGGGACCTTTTTCAATATAGATACTGCTAATCAGATTAGAATCAATATAATTACGATTAGATGCGCCACTATAACCTCGATAAACAGTAATTGCCTGCTCTGTACCATCGACAGTCACAGGTATTCGACCTTGCCCTTGAATACCCCGAATATTTGGATCAAGCGCTCCCCCATTACGAGCTTCACCACTATAAACACCAATGGCGCTTTTTAGTAAATCAGCGGGGGAAACGCCTTGATAACGCTCTAATAGCTCTTTTCCTAAATAAACATTAGAAACATCTTTCTCATAAACGTGTGAATAACCCTGTTTATCTTTTTCTTTATTATCAGAAATCTGAATATGACCAAGATCGGTTTTATCTTCTTTGGCTTGCAGATAAAAGCAAGGAGAAAATAGCGAGAGAGAAACGAAGATTGAAACCATTTTTCGCTTTCTAAAAAGCATTACATGCATTGTTTTACCTATTCAATTAATAAAGGAAGTCAATTATTTAATTAAAATTGTTTTTCTAATTTAAATAACACTTCATGTTGCTGATATTGATATAACCAATCCACATTGCTTAATCTTCGGGTATAACGTAATTCTATTGTGGGATAAAATCCTAAAATCAAGGGTGATTTATTTTTAATATTTGTTGTAAAAATAACACCATTGTCTTTTCTTCTCTTTTTTAATAAAGGATTATAGTTATTAAAGAATTTAATTTGATACTGTAAAAAAAGAGAGATATGCCAATTAGCTGACAATAGATAATAAACGCCAGTTTTTATACCATACAGCTGATAATTTAATAAAGTGTTTTTTTTACGTTCTAACTGATAATTTAATTGATTAACTAAGTGTATTCCATTATTAAAATAATAGTTATGGTAAGCACTATAACTTACTCGCTTACTATTTAAATTATTTAACGCTTTTTGATATTTCTTTATTTTATAATCCAAGCTTAAATTAATAGTTTGCTTTTTATTAATAAAATAGGAAAGCTGTGTTTCACTTCCCCATGCTTGATATTCATATTGTTCCCGTGATGATTTTATTTCGTAATAAGGTGTTATTGACCACTGATATTGCGGTTTTTGATAGCGGTAGCCCTGTTGTGTATATAATGCAAAAAAATTGGCATTACGGTGAGAGTGATAATCTATATATCTAGCATAAGTATAAAAAGAAAAAGTATGGTTAGAATAAATAATAAAAGGTTGATAAAAAGAAAAATAATGAGTAATTCCTGTAGATGCAATAGGTTTTGCACCTCTTAGCGTCGTTTTTCTTTGAGTGGATTGAGAAATAATTTTTTCAGATAAGTAAGGTGCATGGTTAATATTATCATCATAAAAAAAGCCAAGTTGATAGAAACGTTGGCCTTGAAAATAAGAGGCTAACTTAACCTTATAAAACTCAATAGATTGGATAATATCTTTAGATAAATCAACAATGTTGCTCAGTTGATTAAGTTGTTTCTGTGCTTTTTTATATTCTCGTAAATGAAAATAAAGTTGAATTAATCCTGTTTGGGCTGGGATAAAATCGGCTTTTTGCTTAAGTTGTTGCTGATAATAAAATTCAGCATTTAAAAAATCACCTCTGTTTTGTGCCAATAACGCCTTTGCATAATTAACAAGTAATACTTCATGTTGAGGTTGTTGTTGATAATAAAGCAGTAATCTTTCTGCTTTTTGCCACTGTTGTTGTTGCAAATAGTGATAAAGTTGCTGACCTACTTTAGCTGTACTCGTTGTTTCAAGATAAGAAAATAACTTGTCGCGACTCTCTTTTGCGCTCCCATTAAATGAAAATACAATGAGCAATACAGCCAGTAACCCTCTGGTTAAGAGTTGATCATAATTCATGGTATATCCTTATAAAAACAAAAGAACAATTCCTTTAAATCGGCTTAATTTAGATAAAAAAAAACAGATAACCCTATACCAGATTATCTGTTGCTAACATTTAGCGTAATGACCACTAATACCACTTTTAAAGAATTAACCGATTGTTTTACCAAATAAATCTATAATATTATTTTTGAAAAAATCAAGAAGCGTCCATGCTTGCTGTCATTTATTCACTGTCACTGCTATTTTTCGTACCACCAAAACTAATGTCTTTTTTATGATCTGAACTAAACACCACAATACCCGCTAATGCTTCTGCACTTTCACCAAAGAAAGCGCCTTCAACAACCCCTGATGTTGACCCTTCATTTGCATCTGCAGAAAACGTCACTTGGTTATTTGCGGTATAAAGATTTCCTCCTGCTAAATCAACCGTACGTTGGCTATTAGTCAGCGAACCTTCGATTTTCTTTTGTGAAAAATCAACATCAAACGAACCTGAAAGTAAGTTACTACCACTGTATTGGCTAATACCCGTTACCGTATAAGTGGCACTATCTGCTGGTAATGTGGTTGTAACATCTTTACCGACATAATAGGTTTGGTGTGTCGCATCCGTTGCTGATGTTGTTTTTGCCCAGTCACCAAAATAGACATTGGCATCCGTGATTTTGGCAAAGTGGAAAACCCCCATATCACTATGTTGATGATTAGATTGAACTGTATAAATTCCATTACTATCCGCTCCACTACTCATTCTTGGCGAGGTTAATGAAGCAAAACCAATTTTTTTCCCACCTCCTACTGTACTAATACCAACACCCGGCTCTCCACCTGGTATTTGACTATGACCACGCTGTATAGCATCACTTGCACCGACTTTCATTGTCGTTAAAGGGCCACTTTGATTAGAGTGAATTTCAGCATGTACTGCATGAGAGCCCATTAATATAAATAATGCGCAGACTAATTTATTACGTTTATTCATAATAACTTCCTTATTATTCATTGAAGGGTGTGGCTACTTATTATAAATAGAAATAACAAGTAGCCACTTACAGAAATATTGATATTTTATCTATCGTTCCAGCTTCACTTACGAATATAAAGTTTGCTGTGTTGTTCGTAGGTAATATTAAATAAATCTCTTTTATTGTAAATAACACATTTTAATTAGAGAGATTTTAATTAACCCTATTTATGTTATGAGAATTAAATTAATTAAATGATTTACTTTGATTTTTTATTTAAACACATAAAAAACAAATAAATATTTCATGTTTATTTCTGTGAACAGTCTCGCAATTATTTATCTTTATTTGTTTTAAGACTAATTAATATTTATTAGGTATTTTAGCTTTATTATAAATAATATATTAGAAATATAATCATTACTCAAATTAAAAATCTTTTTCATTCACTATATTTTATTTATTTCCTCAGAAATTATTTTTATAAAGATATCACGATCTTTATTCTGAATATTATTATTCCAAATAACACCTATTTCCCATTGTGTATACAAGCCAGATAGTGGCAATAAAGTGACTTTTTGTTTGTCACAAATAAGTTCTGCACTTTTAGGCACCAATGCCATACCTAATCCAGCGGCAACTAATGCTAACTGCGTTTGAATATCTTGTGATTGCTGTAATACACGAGGTTTGATTTGATGATGTTTTAGAAAATCATGGATTTGTTGATACAATTTTTTTCCTTTTTCAGGAGACAACTGAATAAGCCCAAGCGTATTAAAGTAGTGGAGTGGATCATCATCAGCCTCTAGCACCATAATAGTTTGCGTGGGGATTGCTAACATTAATCGCTCTTGCACTAATGAAATACTTTTTAGTGGCTCTGTAACCGGTAAACGTGAAAATGCCAGATCAAGCTCACCCAAAAGTAATTTGTCTTCCATTGTGTTAGAAGGCATATCATCAATGTGAACAGTAATATCAGGGTGAACACGATTAAATTTTGCCAATAATGGTGTAATAAAATTTAATGAGGACAGACCAAATCCTGCATACAGCTCTACTTTTTGAGGTGCACTTAATTGGCGAGCTTGTTTTTCTAGAATACGGGCTTCTCTTAAGACTGACTGAGATTGACTCAGTAAATACTGTCCTTCAGGGGTTAATTTTGCGCCGTGACGCCCACGCTGAAAAAGAGTGACACCCAACTGAGATTCTAATGTTTTTATCTGTTTAGTGAGTGCGGGTTGGCTAATAAAAAGCCTTGATGAAGCTTCACCAAAATGTTCTGTTTCAGCTAAAACAACAAATGCATTCAATAAACGGGTATCCATGATTAATTATTGATCCTATCTTATTTTTCCTTTTATTATTCTAACATAGAATAAATAAATAAAATTAATAACCAACAGCAATACATTAATAAGTAAAACAAATAAATTAAATTGAGATTATTCTTTAACCAAAACAAAAACAGCTCACAAAATGAAAGCTGTTTTTTTATTGAATTACTCTTTACCAAATCGAACTGAAATAGGATCTTGTTCATTTCCTAATCTTGTCGTTAATATCGAATAAAGTTCAGGTCTTCGCCCTGTTAGCCAACGTCTTCCTGTTGAATTTTCTAATAATGTAAGATCAAGATCTGCAATCACCATATCATCATCAATTGCTTTACTCTCTTTTATTACTCGTCCATAAGGATCAATAATCATCGTATTACCAGTGCGAATTTCTTCCTCATCACGGCCTACACCATTACTAAATAACACAAACATGCCGTTATCATGGGCTCTTGCTGGCAACCAACGCATTAACCAGCCTCTTCCATACTCTCCTTGAAATGCCTCTTGTAATGATTTGGGATCTTGATGTCGATTTTCCCAAAGTGTCATAGGGATCGGCTTCATACTATGTGGACTACGTGAATTTGTTCCACCTGTTTGATGAGGTGCGAGTAAAATATCAGCACCTAATAATGCATTAGCCCGTGCATTCTCAACCAAATTATTATCCCAGCAAATTAATACTCCCATTTTAACGCCCCAAGGGGTTTCAAATACGGTGTATTGCTCACCACTTTTGATGATCGGGTGTTCGAAAGCATGTAATTTCCGATGCTTATGTAAAGAGCCATCAGGCATACAAACAACCCATGTATTATAGAGTGTATTATCTTCTGCTTGCTCAATAAGCCCGACACCTATCGCCATTTGATACGCTATCGCTTTTTGTTTGATTAACGCTAAAGACTCACTATCAGAAACACGCTCGCTTAATGCATAGACCGCATGTTCTGGCAATTGAGGAACGTGCCAATATCCAGTAATACACATTTCAGGAAGCACTAATACATTCACCTGCTGACTGGCTGCACTATCTATAAATTGATGGATTTTCGCTAAATTATAAGCTTTGTCGTTTGCTTTATGCTGAAACTGCACTGTAGCAACGCGTAATGTTTTAGATGTATTCATACGTTTCACCTATTAAGCCTGATATCTCTATCAATATAAAAACGTATTTATTGCTTAAAAGATAATCACTTATTCTCTATTTTTGATAACCATTTGGAATGAAATAGGATAACAGCAAGAAATAACAGGGTTCTACACCTCTGTTTCACGGAACAAGTGCCTTATTTTTTGGCATCATAATGGCAATAAAGGAGTATTTATGTCTGCTAAGTCCCTATTTATAATTCTTTCATTGTTAGGATTATCTGTTTCCTGTTTAGCGGGAGATGGCTTAGTGGATAGAACATGGCCAGCTTCTGGATTAGATACACAAAGCTATCGGCAAGCATTAAGACAGCCAACGGCAAGTTCTCGATATACTCTTTTTAATATCACACCAGATATGCCCGTTCCGGGTGGTGCAAGCCATTCTGATCCTCAAGGCATTCGCTATATTGCAATGAAATATGGTCCTTATGGTCAACCGGAACACTACAAAACCTACCAAATTATGTTTTCTCACTATTCAAATAGTAGTACGAAGAAAATTCGCTATTTAGGTGAACTATATACCGTTGTCGGCGATATCTATTTGATTGATCCTTTTGCAACAACCAATGAATGGCAACGTGGCCGTAGCCAAATCGTCGAAGAGTATTATGAGATATTAGATGCTCACGGAAATAGAACAGGCAAAGGATTACGCTTTAATAATTGGGATAAACCAATTCATATAACTAAATGGTCATCAAATTAATATACTCTTAATCAATATTCCTTTTTGTTAACTCTCTCTTAATGTCATCATTTTTTCTTTTATTAAAATAAGTACTTTGAATATTAACCTACGTTAATACTTTCTAAGTTTATATAAATAAAAAAAATATAAGAATATCAATAACTGACATTATTCTCTTAATTTCTATTTAATTTAATTATTTCTTTATATAGAAGTTTAATTCAAAGAAAAGTTAGTTTTTATTTCACTTATCTATTTAAAATAATCATTAGCTTATGAAAATCATAGAATATTATTTCAAACAGTTTCGAACTCTCGCATTGCCTGATCGTGTGTATTTAAAGAACAAGTTTATACGTAACTTAGGTTATCAGCCTAACTTTAAAATACCGACATCACTTAATGAAAAAATTAATGCTCGTATGCTATTCGATAGAAATCCAATTTATACGCGCTTAGCTGATAAAATCAAAGTCAGAGATTATGTGATAGAAAAGATTGGCCCACACTATCTTGTTCCTATCATTAACACCTATTCTCATCCTGATGAAATCGATATTACTCAACTTCCTTCACGTTTTGTACTCAAATGTAATCATGACAGTGGTAGTACAATCATCTGCCTTGATAAAACCACTTTTGATTTTGAAAAAGCAAAGAAAAAGCTTCAGTTTCATTTAAAACGTAATCTCTATCCTGTCACGCGCGAATGGCATTATAAAAATATCAAGGCTCAAATTCTCTGCGAAGAATATATTGATTTATTTGATACACAAAAGCCAATGATACCAACAACTTGTCGTCTTCACTGTTTTAATGGTCAGCCTCTTTATGCTGAAATTGATATTTCTGACACCAAAGGGAATGAGTATATTAATGTGTATGATACAAATTGGCAGTTACAACCTATCACATTAGAAGATCCCAACACTCCAGAACATGTTGAAAAACCAGCTCAATTTGAAAATATGTTGCAATTAGCCGCTAAAATGGCAAGTGACTTTAATTATTGCCGAGTTGATTTTTTAATGTCTGAAAATAGGCTTATCTTTAGCGAAATGACTTTTACTCCAAATGCAGGACGTATCCCCATCAAACCTAAAGAGTGGGATTACAAATTAGGTGCATTGTGGTCATAATTGGCTGACTACGTTTATTAATAAATTAATTAACTATGAAGAATATCGTAATTACACATTTTCAGTCCCGTACTGATTTACTCGAAAAAGCAGAAAAAATGATAGCAGCTCATTGGCCTGCTTTTATGATGGGAACATCGGTTAATGAAAGCTATTGGGATCGCTTATATGCATCTCCTTTTTCTGATTATCAATTTCTCGCAGTATTAAAAGAAAACGATCAAGAAGAAGTCGTTGGTGTAATAAACGCTGTCGCTTTACCTTGGGAACACAACAGTTTTGATGCACTTCCTGATAATGGCTGGGATTGTGTATTTGAATTAGGTATGCAAGCAGATGAAAAACAGCTCCCATGCCAACTTATTTCAGCATTATCTGTAACCGTTGATAACCGCTATCGTGGCCAAGGTATTCCCCAGCTTTTAATTAATGCATTAAAAGTATACGCAAGAAAACAAGGTTATCTTGGTGTTGTGGTTCCCGTTCGCCCCACATTAAAACACCGCTATCCACTGCACTCTTTTGAAGAATATTGCCAATGGCAGAATCATAATAATGAACCTTTTGATCCTTGGATACGGACACACTGGCGATTAGGTGCAAAGGTTATCAAAATAGCCCCACAGTCTATGAAAATCGAAGCCCCGATAGAAACGTGGGAACAATGGACGTCGCTACAATTTCCAACAAATGGTGATTATGCCATTCCTATGGGGCTTGCGCCGGTGAGTATTGATATTCAACACCAATTTGGCACTTATCTTGAACCCAACCTTTGGATGTTCCACGATATTAATTAGTCAATCAGTCGTTGTGGATGAGTAAACACTGTTGCTCTTCCGCGACGACAAAAACCCACCAGCGTCACATTGTATTTATTAGCCACTTCAACAGCTAAAGAGGTTGCCGCAGAAACAGCGAATAAAATTTCTGCGCCACACATAGCAGCTTTTTGCACCATTTCATAACTGGCTCGACTAGAGACTAATACCGCACCTTCATTCCATTTTTCTTGTGCTTTCATACCTAAAAGCTTATCAAGTGCAACATGACGACCAACATCTTCACATCCCCCTTGCATTTCACCTTCTGGCGACAACCAAACAGCGGCATGAGTACACCCCGTTAGCTCTCCAATTTCTTGAACGGTTGTCATCTGCTCTAACGCTTTATCAAGGTTTGAAAGTGAAAACGTTTGTGTAAAAGGTAACGGCGTAATAGGACGGAAAATCTCTTCCAGTTGTTCAGTTCCACAAATACCACAGCCAGTACGGCCAGTCATATTGCGGCGACGTTCTTTTAATCCCATAAAACGTCGGCTTGATAATTCAACTTGAACTTCAATGCCTCCGTTACAACTTTCCACAATTTCGATACTGCGAATTTCATTAGAAGATTCTATAATGCCTTCGGATAAAGAAAATCCGACAGCAAACAACTCTAAATTTTTAGGGCTAGCCATCATAACAACGTGAGAAATTCCGTTGTACACTAATGCAACAGGAACTTCGAGTGCAATATAATCGTCTTCTTGTCTGCTAAGCGATCCTTTGTGTTGCACAATTGTTTGATCTACGCCAACGATTACACGTTTAGTTAACAATTTTGTCGATTTTGTTTCATCCATAAGATGAATTCCTAAATTTATTAATACATAATAACAATACGGGTAAAACGATTTTACACTACCTATCAGGCAATGAACCTGATCCTATTAAGGATAATAGGAATAAAAAAACAATCAGCTCCATTTTCGTGAAGAAAATCAGAGTCAGTAAAAGCAATGTATGATGAGGAGAGACCCATGCAGGTCAGCAGAAGGCAGTTCTTTAAGATCTGTGCTGGCGGTATGGCAGGTACTACAGCGGCGGCGCTTGGTTTTGCACCAGCAGTTGCGCTAGCAGGTTCACGTCAGTATAAATTACTGAGAGCCCGCGAAACCCGCAATACCTGTACGTACTGTTCTGTCGGTTGTGGACTATTAATGTATAGTCTGGGCGATGGCGCGAAAAACGCAAAAGAAACGATATTCCATATTGAAGGTGACTCAGACCATCCAGTAAACCGTGGTGCATTATGCCCTAAAGGTGCTGGTCTTGTGGATTTCATCCACAGTGAAGGTCGTTTAAAACACCCTGAATACCGTGCACCCGGCTCGGATAAATGGGTAAAACTCTCATGGGAAGAAACGTTTGATCGTATTGCGCGCTTAATCAAAAAAGACCGCGATGCCAACTTCCAGAAATTCAATAAAGAAGGTGTAGAAGTCAACCGTTGGTTAACAACGGGTATGCTTTGCGCCTCCGCAGCAAGTAATGAAACTGGGTTTTTAACTCAGAAATTCTCAAGAGCTCTTGGGATGCTAGCTGTCGATAACCAAGCGCGTGTCTGACACGGACCAACGGTAGCAAGTCTTGCTCCAACATTTGGTCGCGGTGCGATGACCAACCACTGGGTTGATATGAAAAATGCCAACCTTATCGTCGTTATGGGCGGTAATGCGGCAGAAGCACACCCTGTGGGATTCCGCTGGGCGATGGAAGCTAAAATCCATAATAACGCCAAGCTAATTGTTATTGATCCTCGCTTCACCCGTACTGCGGCTGTGGCGGATTTCTATACGCCTATCCGTTCTGGTACTGATATTACGTTCTTATCGGGCGTTATCTTATATCTGCTCGAAAATAAGAAATATCAAAAAGAATACGTTGAGGCTTATACCAATGCTAGCTTGATTGTCCGTGAAGACTATCATTTTGAGGATGGTTTATTCAGCGGATATGATGCAGAAAAACGTAAATACGATAAAACCACTTGGAACTACGAGATGGATGAAAATGGTTTCGCAAAACGCGATACCACATTACAACATCCTCGTTGTGTCTGGAATCTGTTAAAACAACACGTTAGCCGTTATACGCCTGATGTGGTTACTCAGATTTGTGGTACACCAAAAGATGATTTCTTAAAAGTCTGTGAATATATTGCTGAAACTGCGGCGAAAGATAAAACAGCTTCTTTCCTGTATGCATTAGGCTGGACTCAACATACCGTTGGTGCCCAAAACATTCGTACCATGGCGATGATCCAATTACTGTTAGGTAATATGGGTATGGCGGGTGGCGGTGTTAACGCACTACGTGGTCACTCCAATATTCAAGGCTTAACTGACCTCGGTCTATTATCTCAAAGTTTACCAGGCTATCTAACGTTGCCTTCTGAAAAGCAGACTTCATTAGAAACCTACTTAGCTGCGAATACGCCAAAAGCGACAGTACCAGGACAAGTTAACTACTGGGGCAATTATCCTAAATTCTTCGTCAGTATGATGAAGACATTCTATGGCGATAATGCTCAACGTGATAATGATTGGGGCTTCTCACTGTTACCTAAGTGGGACAAACCTTACGATGTTCTACAATACTTCGACATGATGGATAGAGGTGAAGTCAACGGCTATATCTGCCAAGGCTTTAACCCAGTTGCATCATTCCCGAATAAGAACAAAGTTGTTCGTTCATTATCAAAACTGAAATTCCTTATCACAATGGATCCGCTAAACACTGAAACTTCATGTTTCTGGCAGAACCACGGTGAAGAGAACGACGTTAAAACAGCAGATATCCAGACAGAAGTCTTCCGTCTGCCAACAACCTGTTTCGCAGAAGAAGACGGTTCTATCGTTAACTCTGGTCGCTGGTTACAGTGGCACTGGAAAGGTGGTGATGCCCCTGGTATTGCTATCCCTGATGCTGAGATTTTATCAGGTATTTTCCATCGTTTACGCCAACTCTATAGAGAAGAAGGCGGCGCGATGCCAGAGCAGGTGTTGAATATGACTTGGGATTACTTTGATCCTGATAATCCAACATCGGCAGAAGTGGCACAAGAAAGTAATGGTAGAGCATTAGTCGATTTAAAAGACGCTGATGGCAATATCATTCTGAAAAAAGGTCAACTGCTTAGCTCGTTCGCTCAGTTACGTGATGATGGTACAACAGCAAGTGGCTGTTGGATCTTCGCTGGTAGCTGGACAGAGAAAGGCAACCAAATGGCTAACCGTGATAACTCCGATCCATCAGGATTGGGTAATACATTAGGTTGGGCATGGGCATGGCCTCTTAACCGTCGCATTATTTATAACCGCGCATCGGCAGACCCACAAGGTCAACCATGGGATCCTAAACGTAAATTAATCGAATGGGATGGCAGCAAATGGACAGGTATTGATGTACCTGACTATAGCAACGCTGCACCGGGTTCTGATGTTGGTCCATTTATTATGCAGCCGGAAGGTATGGGACGTCTGTTTGCTATCGATAAAATGGCAGAAGGCCCATTCCCTGAACACTATGAGCCAATTGAAACACCATTGGGTACTAACCCGCTGCATCCAAATGTAGTTTCAAACCCAGCAGCGCGTGTCTTTAAAGATGACTGGAAAGATATGGGTAAAGCAGAAGATTTCCCATATGTCGGTACAACTTATCGTCTGACAGAACATTTCCACTTCTGGACTAAACACGCGCGCTTAAATGCGATTATTCAGCCACAACAATTTATTGAAATTGGTGAGCGTTTAGCCGCAGAAAAAGGCATTGTTCAAGGCGATACCGTTAAAGTCAGCTCAAAACGTGGTTATATCAAAGCGAAAGCGGTGGTCACTAAACGTATTAGAACCCTTGATGTTGATGGACGCAAAGTGGATACCATTGGTATTCCTATTCACTGGGGCTTTGAAGGTGTTGCAGTGAAAGGCTTTATTGCGAATACATTAACGCCATTCGTTGGTGATGCGAATACACAAACGCCTGAGTTTAAAGCGTTCCTTGTTAATGTGGAAAAGGTGTAAGGAGATAAATTATGTCACTGCAATCCCAAGACATTATTCGTCGCTCTGCTACCAATTCCCTCACTCCCGCGCCTAAGGTGCGGGATTACAAGGAAGAAGTGGCAAAACTTATCGACGTAACAACCTGTATCGGCTGTAAAGCCTGTCAGGTTGCTTGTTCTGAATGGAACGATATTCGCGATAAAATTGGCACTAACGTCGGTGTTTACGATAACCCAACTGACCTAACCGCGAAATCATGGACAGTGATGCGTTTCTCTGAAGTTGAAGAGAATGGCAAACTGGAGTGGCTAATTCGTAAAGATGGTTGTATGCACTGTGCTGATCCAGGCTGTTTAAAAGCCTGTCCAGCAGAAGGCGCAATCATTCAATACGCTAATGGTATTGTTGATTTCCAATCAGAACATTGTATTGGTTGTGGTTATTGTATTGCAGGTTGTCCTTTCGATGTGCCTCGCATTAATGAAGAAGATAACCGTGCTTACAAATGTACGTTATGTGTTGACCGTGTCGAAGTCGGTCAAGAGCCTGCATGTGTGAAAACTTGCCCAACAGGCGCGATTCATTTTGGTTCGAAAGAAGCCATGATCAATCTTGCTAATGAGCGTGTTTCTGAACTGCAAACTCGTGGTTACGACAACGCTGGTCTTTACGATCCACAAGGTGTGGGTGGTACACACGTGATGTATGTTCTCCATCATGCTGACAAACCAAATCTGTACCACGGTTTACCAGAAAACCCAGAAATTAGCTCTACCGTTAAATTCTGGAAAGGTATTTGGAAACCATTGGCTGCCGTTGGTTTTGCCGCAACCTTCGCGGGTGCAATTTTCCACTATTTAGGTGTCGGTCCAAACCGTACAACTGAAGAAGATGAAGAAGAAGCGCTCAAAGAGATGGAAGCATCTTCTAAAACACAGACCTCTGTGAATAAGGAGGAGCAGAAATGATGAAGAAGAAAGGCGATAAAATTCTTCGCCACACCGCTTCTGAGCGTATTAACCATTGGTTAGTAGTGATTGTATTTCTGTTTACTGCTATCAGCGGATTGGGTTTCTTCTTCCCATCTCTGAACTGGTTCATGAATATTTTAGGTACACCAGAACTGTCGCGTTTGTTACACCCATTCGTGGGTAGCGTGATGGCGTTCCTCTTTCTCTTTATGTTCTTCAGATATCTGAAGCACAACTTTATTGATAAAGATGACTTAGTCTGGGCTAAAAACATTCATAAAGTACTGCAAAATGAAGAAGCTGGTGATATTGGCCACTACAACTTAGGTCAGAAGGGCATTTACTGGACATTAAGTATCAGCCTGATCTTACTAACAGTCAGTGGTGTTATTATTTGGCGTCCTTATTTCGCAGAGTATTTCTCGATCCCAGTGATCCGAATTGCCTTATTAGTTCACTCATTATCAGCAATCTTACTGATAATCACCGTATTTGTTCACGCTTATGCGGCATTCTGGGTGAAAGGTTCAATTCGTAGCATGATTGAAGGCTGGGTAACTCGTGGTTGGGCTAAAAAGCACCACCCTCGTTGGTATCGTGAAATTCTCGAAGAAGAGAAAAAAGAAGCCGAAAAGCAGTCAGAGAAATAATGCCCTAAAGCATATTTCAGAACAAACGGAGGCTTGTAAGCCTCCGTTTTTTATTCAATTTACGTCTGATTTTAAGGCGTAAAAAACAATAAAATCACGCTATTATTACCCACTGTCATGGCTTCGTATCTGTATTTGATTTATTCTGAAGCCAAACCCTGTGGGTATTCACTATAAAATTTATGATAATAGGAAGATAGAACGTTATGAGTATTCGCATCGTTCCTAAAGAGCAATTAGGTAAAGAGCAATCAGAAAAAGGGATCAGTTTCATTCCACCCGTATTATTCCCTAATCTGAAAAACCTTTATCAACGTCGTGCTGAACGTTTTCAAACACTAGCAAAAGATAACCCTTTCGCAGACTACCTTGAATTTGCAGCAGAAATTGTCAAGGCTCAAGAAAAAGCACTTCATGACAATCCGCTTGTCATTGATCTTGCTCCACTCCTTGCACAACAAGTTGGCGTAGCGCCTTTAGATAGAAAAACATTTAAACGCAGTAAACATTGGCATGCTTTATTAGCCTCGATTATTGCTGAATTACGTCCAGTTGTGCCTGAAAGTGCCACTATCACTTTAGAAAACCTCTCTAAAGCTTCTGAAACTGAATTAGAAGAGATGGCAACAGCATTACTCAATGATGAATATTCAAAAGTCTCAGCAGATAAATCTGTCTTTATTTGGGCAGCACTATCTCTTTACTGGGCACAATTAGCAGCAAATATTCCGGGTAAAGCGAAAACAGAATACGGTGAAAATCGTCAATTCTGCCCAGTTTGTAACAGTATGCCAGTGGCAAGCATGGTACAAATCGGCACAACACAAGGTTTACGCTATTTACACTGTAATTTATGTGAAACACAGTGGCATGTCGTACGCATTAAGTGCACCAACTGTGAATTAACAGGCAAATTAAATTACTGGTCTTTAGACAGCGAAAATGCCCCAGTAAAAGCAGAAAGCTGTGGTGATTGTGGAAGCTATCTGAAAATTTTATATCAAGAAAAAGATGCCAATGTGGATGCTGTCGCTGATGATTTAGCGTCTATTGTCCTTGATGCAAAAATGGAAGAAGAAGGCTTTGCTCGTAGTAGCATTAATCCATTCCTGTTCCCAAATGAATAATAATTAGGTATTAGCATGACAAATGATACGCGCTCACTTTATAGCCAACTGCCATCTATTGATAAGTTACTGCACCAAGCAGACATTCAAGCCCTTGTGGCTTCTTATGGACAGACATTTATTGCAGAGCATTTACGAAAGTTACAAGAAGAAGCGCGTATCATTATTCGTCAAAAAAACGAGTTACCACAATGGCACAACCATTGGGCTGATGAATTAAAAAATCGCATTACATTACAACGAAAATCTTCGATTAAACCTGTTTTCAATTTAACGGGTACCGTTTTACACACCAATCTAGGGCGTGCATTAATGGCAGAATCCGCCATTGAAGCCGTTAGCCAAGTTATGCGTTCACCAGCAACCTTAGAGTATTCTCTCGATGGTGCTTCAAGAGGACACCGTGATCGCGCTATCGCTGATTTGTTATGTGAATTAACAGGAGCAGAAGATGCCTGTATCGTAAATAACAATGC
Organism: Proteus terrae subsp. cibarius; assembly: GCF_011045835.1. Lineage (NCBI taxonomy): Bacteria > Pseudomonadati > Pseudomonadota > Gammaproteobacteria > Enterobacterales > Morganellaceae > Proteus > Proteus terrae. The sequence continues at coordinate 3,920,171 of NZ_CP047349.1, read as the reverse complement.
AGCGGCTGTTTTATTGATGCTTGCAACAATGGCTCCAAATAAAGAGGTTGTTGTTTCTCGCGGTGAATTAGTTGAGATAGGTGGTGCTTTTCGTATTCCTGATGTAATGACACAAGCAGGATGTACACTCAAAGAAGTCGGTACAACAAACCGAACTCACCTTAAAGATTATCGTAACGCCATTAATGAAAATACGGGTTTGCTAATGAAAGTTCATACTAGCAACTATTGTATTCAAGGCTTTACAGCTGAAGTACATGGCGATGAACTTGCTGCGCTTGGTAAAGAGATGAACTTACCAACCGCTATCGATTTAGGCAGTGGCTCAATGACTAATTTAGCTGCCTTAGGTTTACCTTCAGAGCCAATGCCACAAGATTATCTGCAACAAGGCATCGACCTTGTCACCTTCTCTGGCGATAAACTATTAGGTGGCCCACAAGCAGGGATAATCCTTGGTAAAAAAGAGTGGATTGAGGCTATTCAGCGCCATCCTTTAAAACGTGCATTACGTGTTGATAAAATGACATTAGCTGCTTTAGGCGCCACATTACGCCTTTATCAGCAACCTGAAAAAATGGCTGTTGAGATCCCGACATTACGTTTGTTAACTCGGACACAAACAGAAATTAATGATATGGCGCAACGGTTATTGCCTCATTTTCAGGCATATTATGGGGATAACTACCATATCACGATATCCTCATGTGCTTCTCAAATAGGCAGTGGTTCGTTACCTATTGAAAGTTTACCGAGTGCAGCACTTACCTTTGAAGCCAAAGATGGAAAAGGTAGCCAGTTAGATGCGCTAGCTGCGCATTGGCGTAATTTAGAAAAGCCAATTATTGGTCGAATTACTGATGGTCGCCTGTGGCTTGATCTGCGCTGTCTTGAGGATGAAAATGCATTAATACAGGCACTTTTACTATGATTTTTGCGACAGCAGGTCACGTAGACCACGGAAAGACCACACTTATACAGGCCATTACTGGGGTAGATACGACCCATTTACCTGAAGAGAAAAAACGAGGCATGACCATTGATTTAGGTTATGCCTATTGGCGTCAAGATGATGGAACCTCAATTGGTTTTGTGGATGTTCCCGGCCATGAGAAATTCCTTTCAAATATGCTCGCGGGCGTCGGTGGGATCTCTCATGCACTATTAATTGTGGCTTGTGACGATGGCGTTATGGCACAAACCATCGAACATATTTCTATTTTACATCTTGCTGGCTGTCCTCAAGTTACCGTTATTCTCACCAAAGCAGATCGCGTTACACCTGAGCGAATTGAAGAAGTTCGTTCACAAACAATCGATGTATTAGCCAATTTAGGCTGGCAACAACCTGATATTTTTGTCACTTCAGCCCCTTCAGGTGAAGGTATTCCAGCGCTTCGTAACTACCTTGTTGAGTTGCATCAGCAAGAGCAACAACACCCTCAATGGCATAAACGTTTTCGTTTAGCAATAGACCGTGTTTTTAGCATTAAAGGGGCTGGTTTAGTTGTCACGGGTACCGCACTTGCAGGACAAATCTCTGTTGGTGATACCTTTTGGCTAACTGGTGCAGATAAACCAGTAAGAATAAGAGCCTTACATGCACAAAATCAGCCCGTAGAGAGTGCGGGTGCAGGTCATCGTATTGCCATTAACATCACAGGTGATGTCAGTAAAGAAAATGTCTCTCGTGGTGACTGGTTGCTTTCTCAAGCACCTAACTATCAATCTCATAAAATATTAGTCAGTTTAATTGGAAATGAACCTTTAAAGCATTGGCAGCCTGTACATATTCACCACGGTACACGCCATATTACAGGTCGTGTTGCTCTTTTAAATGATGCTAATGAAACACCACAGTTAGCTGAGCTTATTCTTGATGAATCCCTTTGGCTGGTGGATAACGACAGACTTATCTTGCGCGATATCAGTGCTCAACGCACTTTAGCCGCCGCAAAAGTCTTACATTTGCACTCACCACGTAGAGGTAAACGACAAGCTGAATTCTTAACTTGGTTACACCAACTTAATAGCGCAGACAGCGTTAGCGCCAATTTAGCGTTATGTTTACCAAAAGGTGAACTCTCTCTAAGTCAATTTGCTTGGGCTCAGCAATTAACTGAGAGTGCACTAACTCAGTTATTAGAAACCTTTGATTTAGTCAGCGTTGCAGGCGTTATTCTTTCTAAAGAAAATGCTGATAATGCAAAACAGAAATTACTCGATACCCTTGCGGAATATCATCAACAACATAATGACCAAATGGGTGTGGGTCGTTCTCGTTTAAAACGGATGGCACTACCGACTTATCATGATGAATTGGTCTATCACTTAATAGATCAATTACGTAAAGAAGGTGCTATTAGCCAAAGTCGTGGTTGGCTTCATCTCCCAACTCATGGTCTTGCCTTTTCTCCAGAACAAGATGCGCTATGGCAAAATGCCAAAGTCTACTTTGAGCAATCTGAGCCTTGGTGGGTACGTGATCTAGCCAATGAAATGAAAAATGATGAGAAGGTGATCCGCTCATTATTACGTAAAGCGGCGCAATTAGGTTTAATTATTCCGATTATTGCCGATCGCTACTATACACACCAAACAATAGAAAAATTTGCATCTATCATTGTGAAATATAATGAAAACAATGGCAGTGTTACCGCAGCGGATTTCCGTGATGAATTATCCGTTGGGCGTAAATTAGCAGTGCAAATTTTAGAGTATTTTGATCGCACGGGTTTTACTCGCCGCAAAAAAGATCTTCATATTTTACGAGACAAAGGGTTATTCTAAATACAGATGTTAATTTAGGCTAAATAAAGTTATTTAGCCTATTTAAGGTTATCGCCTACAATATTTGTAAAATATCCCTTTATTCTTTATCGCTATACTCGGAAGAGACATGAAAAAAATATTAGGAAGTGCTTATCTTGCACTTATTCTTATAGCCTCACTCTTTATTGTTTTTGAGAAAGTAACGTTTATTTATACTGCACTTCTTTCAGTAGGTGCTTATTTTATTCTTTTTTCTCTTTGCTTTATTTTATCTGCTCGTGTCTTATTTTCGGCTATTACCACCGGTACACTCTTCCTAATAACTAAGTTTATTAATCAGCTCAAAGTTCATTATTACAAAGAAGCATTAATGTTCTCTGATTTTGATTTGGCTTTTGATAGCTCGAATTTAGGGACATTAGGCCATTATTGGGAAGCCGGTGTTGCATTGATTGTGATGCTAATATGGCTTCTTATCAATATGTCCATCGCTTGGCGTTTTTCCCAAAAATCACGCCCAGCATTGCGTATGAGTAGCCTACTCTTAATAGTCATTGGGTTTACCACTATTCATTTCACCGTAGAAAAATGGCAAGCTGAATGGGAAGGCACTCTTCCGGGTGGACGAGGTACTGTCACTAATTTAATCATGTCTGGTTACCAAACCGCTTATCACCCTCCTTATTTCAAGGAAAATGCGGATTACTTCCTTGAACAAGCAAATAAAACCGTATTACCAGAAACACAAACAGACATAAAACCTGACATTATCGTTTTATTACAGGAATCGACAGTTAACCCTCATATTTATCAATTTAATACAGATGTTGCACTGCCTGATTTATTTATGTTCCAAAAAGATGAAGGTGTGAGTGCACAAAGCCCTTTACGTGTACAAACCTTTGGTGGTGGTACTTGGCTTTCTGAATTTTCTGTATTAACAGGGCTAAATACGGATGATTTTGGTGCGCGTAAAAATTCGGTATTCTATTTTGTTGTCGATAATCTTAATGAAAGTTTATTCCGCCAACTCAAAGCTGAAGGCTATTACACTGTCTTACTCACCCCATTTAATCGCAGTGCTTATCATGCCGGTTATGCTTATGAGCAAATGGGCGTTGATGAAATTATTCAACCACAAGAGCTTGGTTATCCAGGAACATTAGAAGAAAATCTCTGGAAAATATCGACACAAGATATGTTGGGCTACGTTGAAGAGGTACTGAAAAAACGCACAGACAAACCCTTGTTTATATTCTCATTAACCATGTATGAACATGGCCCTTATGACGAATCACACAGAGATATGTACCAAATAGCAGGTCATACAGAAAGCAGTAATGCACCGGGTAAATTTAGTCACTATATGGAAAAAATAATTACCAGTGATCCGGCAATTAAAGATTTCTCTAATTTTGTCGCCCAAAGAGAAAAACCGACAATGTTTCTCTATTTTGGTGATCATCAACCTAATATTGAGCTAAATAATTACCTGTCACCATTTACTAACCCCGCGCATATTACTCAATTCACATTGAGAGACAACCTAACGCAAGGTGCGTCACTTTCAACGGGTGAGTTAACGGATATTAGCTTCTTAGGTGGCATGATACTGGAACGTGCTCGTTTGCCATTATCTCCTTTCTACAAAGCAAACATTCAAATGCGCCATTTATGTGAAGGTAAATTAAATGACTGTGAAGACGAGAAATTAGTTAACAGTTATAAAAATTATATCTATAACAAACTTAAAGTTGCAGGTAGTACAGATAATTAATTTTTATTACCTGAATAAAAGATGATCGGGATAATAAATTCAAAAAGATAATTAATATCAAAAAGAAAGAGGCTAGATATTTAGCCTCTTTTTTATTTCAAGAAATAAACTAGCAATTATTTGCGTGTCGCGACAATCACACTTGATGCCTTCACTAGCGCTAAAACATCACTGCCTTTTACCAGTTCCATCTCTTGTAAGCTTTCATTTGTAATAACAGCTGTCAGTTCTAAACCTTTAGCTGTTTCTAAATGAACGGTAGAGTTCACCGCACCTTGTGCGATTTGAGTTACTTTACCTAAAAATTGGTTACGTGCAGAGAAATTTAAACCGCAATCAGGCAGTGCTAAAACAACCCACGGCGCTTTAATAATGGCAATTGCTTCGCCATCTTTTTTGATTTTTAAACTGTCACGGCTCTCTTTAGTAATAATTGTGGCAAGTTTTTCACCATGGGCTAAAGATAAAATCACTTCGCTATTAACGGCACCTTCAATAATATCAATAACTTTACCAACTAACTGATTGCGTGCTGAAACTTTCATTTATTCACCTCTATTCTATTATTGATGAGAGATTATATTAATAACACTGTCAAATTACTGAGATAACTTTAGCATAAATATCATCAAATAAATTATTTTTAGATCATGGCTTAAGGTTTATTTATTATTTAAAAACATAGCGTTACAAAAACATAGAGATAACAAATTACTATTAACTTATTAGTATTGAATAAGTATAAATAATTTATAAATTTATTTTTTAGCACTATCAATATAAACAAAATAGATAACTTAATGCCTTTCTGTATTAAAAGGAATTTAAGCTATCTATCATTCAAATTAACTAAATATACTTATTGTCCGTTTTGAGCAAAGGCCGCTAATAAATGTAAAGCTGAAGAATAATAATCCGTATCTTCACTTAAATCGACATCTTCAATAGGTGCTTTCATCGTTAAATCTCTCACCGCCATCATGCCGGGAGTAAGGTTATATTCAGCGCGCTCTTGAGCATCAATACTTACCCAAGCTGGGGTTTTATAACGATCAAATTGCTGCCAATACTGCACAAAAGGTTGTAGCGCTAATTCATCATGTGCCCAAGCTAAATAAAGCGGAATACGTATTGCGTCAAAGCTAAATCGTGCAGGCCATTTTTCACTCGGTTCTATCTTTCCATCTGGATATAAACTTACCCAGTCTGTTGGTAATTGATATTCACCAAATCGCATATTTCTAAGTAAAGACTGACTATCATTAATTAACACTTTCCAACGAACATCGTTACTTGTGCGGTAAAAATCTTTCCATGCAGGGAAAATAAAATAGGATGGATTAATAATAATTTCTTCTGGCGTCTTAAAACCATTAATACCGGGTAAAAGTACGGTATAACTTTTTGTCTTAATTAAAGTATGTTCCAAAATAGCGTGTTGAATAGAATCAGAAGCTGAAAGGTAACTTTCATCATTCCATTTTTCGCCAGCTTTTAATAATGCCCACGCAATTAAGATATCACCATCTGTTGCATTATTAGGATCAGGGGTATGTTCACTATTTTCAGGCTCATAACGCCACTTAAATAAGCCTAAATCGCCACGATAAAGAGAAGTGGCAGTCCAGCGCCATAACTTATTAAATGTTTCATGATCATCACTTATCACGGCCATTAACATGCCATAGCCTTGACCTTCAGAGTGTGAAATGTTTTTGTTAGCGCTGTCTATAACTCGCCCATCATCCTTAATATAGCGTTCTTTAAACTGTTGCCATCCTACTTGGGTATCTGCTGCCTGTATTGAGGGAGAAACCATAAGCAACAAACCTAAAATAAAAAAGGTGGAAAATAGAAAATTACAACGAGATAAGTGCCTAAAAGACATTGACTTTCTCTCCTGCTATTGCCGACCGCCATCTTAGTTCGGTCGGCATATTGCATATTATTTCAAGATAAACTCAAAAGATAGCAACTATCTTTTGTGCTTCACTTACTTCATCTTCTTCTATGACTTCTGTTTTGGGTAACAATGTTTTTTCACAAAAGTCCTGCATCCAAGAAGCAAATTCTTCTTTTAAGGCAGAATTATGTAGGCCATATTCAACAAAGGCTTTCATATATCCTAGCTTATTACCACAGTCATGTGATTTACCCACTAAGGTATATGCTTCAGCGACTTCTTTTTTCAATAATAAATCAATCGCATCCGTTAATTGAATTTCACCACCTACGCCAGCTGGTAGACCATCTAATAATTCCCAGATAGCTTCAGAAAAAACGTAACGGCCAACAACAGAAAGATTAGAAGGTGCATCTTCAGGATTGGGTTTTTCCACGATACGACGAATAGGAGCCCAATTACCTTGAGGACAGAAAACCCCTTCACAATCTACAACACCATATTGTTGTACTTGGCTCATTGGCACAGGCTCAACCATAATTTGGCTACGTTCTGTTTTTTCAAAACGTTTTATCATTGCTGATAAATTATCATGTTGAGGATCGCAATAGTGTGCATTTAATAAAACATCTGGCAGTAAAACAATAAATGGATTATTGCCGATAACTGGACGTGCACAGCAAATTGCATGGCCTAAACCTAAAGCATGGCCTTGGCGAATTTGAACAATTTTGACATTGTCAGGACAAATTGAGCGCACTTCTTCTAATAATTTATTTTTAATACGCTGTTCCAGCATATTTTCTAATTCAAAGCTGGTATCAAAGTGATCCGCAATTGAATTTTTAGAAGAGTGAGTCACTAAAATAATTTCCTCAACGCCTGCCTGAGCACACTCTTCAACAATATATTGAATTAAAGGGCGATCAACGATTGGCAGCATTTCTTTAGGAATTGATTTCGTTGCAGGTAACATACGAGTACCTAATCCAGCAACAGGGATAACCGCTTTCATCATAATAAAATCCTCTAATAGACATTTATCTAAAACTAATATTTAGTATTATTTTAAATTTACTCTTATATTTCATCAGGAATGCTAGATATATTTTAAAAACAGTTATCCTCTCTTCGTTAAAAAGAAATAACGTTATTTTTATATATCTTTATTTAAAAAATTCTATTTAAAACCTTTTATTTAAAATCCGGAATAAAACCCATATTTATTACCACCCATTTCTTTTATAGAATAAAGTGTTTCATCTGCAGATTTTAATAATTCAGATAATGTTTTTCCGTCTTTAGGATATTCAGCAATACCTAAACTAATTGAAGGGGTTAACACAAAATCCGAATTAATATCGATGGGCTTTTCCATTGATTTCCAAAGTGATTCTATTATTTCTAACAAAATCACAGAACAAGAACGTAATCCTTTAGGGAAAAGCACAGCAAATTCATCGCCACCAAGCCGCCCACAATAGACTTCACTATTTTCTAATTGTGACAATCGTTTTGATATTTCACACAATACTTTATCGCCTGCATGATGCCCGAATTGATCATTAATAGATTTGAATTTATCGCAATCTATAATACCAAGACAAAATGAAGATGGCTGTGAAATATTTAAGCGTTCATTTTCGATTTTTTCAACAATACTTAATCGATTAGATATTCCAGTTAATGAGTCAATATAACTTTTATTAAATAACTCGTTTCTTAGCTCTACCTTATCAGTAATATCTAAGCTAATAAACACATAGTGAGAAATTAAATTATTTTCATCAAACACAGGAATAATACTAATATCTTCCCATACATCTTTTTGTGTATCGTTATTTCTTTTGGCTTCTAATCTATATACTCCCTTATTATCATTATTACCATTTACACAATAATTAATTTGATTCTCATCAACCAAGTTAAATAAACTGTATTTTTTACCTTTTATATTTTCAAAGTGAACATTATTGAATTCACAATATTTTTCATTTGCATAAATAATGATGCCATTAATATCTGTTACTAACATCATGAAAACATTATTAGTAAATTGCTTTATTAATAAGCATTTAGAATTATCATCATTAAATATCATTTCATTCATTTTTGACCTCCTATGCTCATCAATAAAGCATATATATTATTATTCAGCTGATGAGTTATGCGCATAGCGGAAAATAAAGACATCTTTTGCATCCGTAGATTGACGATGCACTTGCATTTTGGCATTACCACCTTGATCCGTTAACCAGCCTTCATATAACCCTTCTAAAACACTGGCACTTGCAACACGCCACTGTTCATCATCTTGGCTTTGCGTAAAATGAGGCCATGCACAATGAACCAGTAAAAGTTCGCTCATTGCAGGAGATATCGTGACAAAACCCCATTTAAATAGCGTTAATACGCGATTAATATGTGATTCAAGTAATTGAATATTTTCGCTTTCAGGTAAAGGATAACGTAAGGCAATATCTTTACCTATGTTCCTTAATTTATTTCCAGCAGTAGAAATATCATTGTCATTTAAGATTTGAAAAAATAATAATTGAGTTAGATCTTGCCAGCCACTTTCAAAAGGTAATTGTAAGATATCACTGTCATGCTTATTCATTATTTGTCTCCTTAATTATTTAGACAGGAAGTCTGGGGTATATTTTAAGTGTAACCACATATTATCTTCAGCATAATCACCCGATGTATCATGCGATAAGCTGACACCTAACTCGGTTTCTTTGTTTAAATAATATTTCGCGTCTAAACCTAATCTGTAAGTAAAATTCGTTTCGTCTTCTTCTTCGTACTGAGATTTAATACGAGGATCGCTCGCATTCTTTTTATTTAATGCGTTTTGCATATAACCATGCGTTGGGAAATAATCGCTACCTTTCTGTTTGTAACTTTGTATCCCTATTGCACCATTTAATGAGACTTCACCTTTTTCAAAACGACGGGTATAAGCAACAGGCAATGAAACCGATACATAGTCTTGTGGACTAAAATAACCGCCGTGTCCTAGAGAGAAGTAGTTTTGGTTATTTCTAAAGTTCATATAATCAACATGCACACCTGCTTTGACTTCTTGTTGATCATCTTTATAGAACTTAGCATAAGAACCAATCCACGCTTTCACTTCATCATTACTCGCAACACTTTTACCTTCGTAGTTATAGAAACCACCACCAGCATAAGCCCCAACTTTTCCATCATCCCAAGCATATTGAACTTTAGCGCCGTTACGAGTTACACGGCCCCAACTTTCGCCAGTCATTGGATCAGTACGCCCCATATAAGAAAGTAGACTATCTTTTATGGCTCTGCGCTCTGCGGTCAGTGTTAATTGCCCATTTTGGCTAATTTTAGGTGAATATGTGAGGCCACCGACAACCGTTGCCGTATCTTTACCTAATGGCGTTGAGCCCACATCAAAGCTGACATCCTTGTCTGATAAACGTAGCCCTAATTCAACACCAGAAGCACGTTGGCTACCTGCTTCATCGGCATTAATTTTGTTTTTCTCGTCATGGTTATCGCTATTCTTAGCAAAGCGTTCAGCATGTTGAAGCTGTCCTGTACCAAAGCGGTTAGCTCTTTCTCCTGAAACCGAACCACTGGTCATCGAAACTGGGTTAACACTAAACTCCCAACGGAACTCTTCACCAGGTACACTTGAAATACTCATTGGTGCAGAAATTTCGGTGACGTTAGATAATCCTTTATCACCATTACGATGACGTATAGCTACACCACCTTGTACCCAAGGTGAGACTTTCTCTTCTAGCTCACGAATAGAGCGTTGAACCGATGCCATCTCTTTACGTTCATAAATAGACCCCGCAATCGTGGCATTATCACTGTCACCTAATGCTTTTAATTGGCCTGCTGAAGTTTTCAATGAGCTATCACTGTTTTGCCATTGCGCACTACGTAGCAATGTTAATGCTTTACGATTTTCACCATTTAATTGCGCAATTTGCGCGGCTTGTAATAAATAAGCCGGTTGTGAAGATGAAGGTATTTGTTGCAACAACTGCTGTGCTTTTCTTCCATCTTTCTGTGCTAATGCCACTTCAATTTGAGCTTGGATTAATTTGCTATCTTTTCCTTGCTCTTTTTCTAAGTAAGAAAGAATTTTGTTTGATTGTTCAGGCATTGATTGCGCTAAATAAACACGACTTAATGCCATTAATAAATCGGGATCATTAGGTGATGCCTTTAAAGCAACGACTAACGTGTCGTAAGCCGCTTTAATTTCGCCTTTTTCACGTAAGCTATCTGCTTGCGCAACTTTAGTGGCAACTTCTAAACGTTTTTTCTCAACAATCGGTGTTTCTTGTTGTAAAGCGGGATCATTAATCAAGCTAGATGCCTGTGTATAATGCCCTAACTCATTGAGAACGTTGATGTGGCCTGCGTAGTTACCAACCGAGCCTTTAGTGCCTTTTGCAATATCACTTTCAACTAATTGTAACGCTTCATCGTTTAATCCACTGTTAACCAATTTCTCTGCTAATTCACCCACATCATTTGGATAATCAGCAACTTGATTAATTAATGGGCGTAAAATATTACGCATAGCCACAAGGTTTCCAGCCTGACGATAATGGTCAGCTTGCGCAAGTTGGCGATGGAAACGAGCTCGTTGTAATAACTCTTTTTCAGCTTCAGTTTGTTGATTATGGCTACTTAGTAAGTTAAAAACTTTATCCCACTCTTTTTGCTCAACATAAAATAGAGATGCCACATAATCAGAATCTCTTGTTCTGCGGTTTTGTAACTGTGAAATAATATTTTTTGCACCAACACTGTCGCCATCAGCCGCCATTAGGCGTGCTAAATCAAGGTAAACCCAGTTATTTTGCGGGTTTTTACGCTGTGCTTGTAAAAGTAATTGTCTTGCTTGAACACGATTACCACTTTCTAATGCTTTTTGCGCTTCACGGCGTAATTTCTCAGAAGGGTCGGTATTCGCAGTCAATTTTTGACGCAAAGAAGCAGATTGTTGAGCCAGTAATTGTTCTGCTTTCGTATTCTGTCCTTCCTGAACTAATAAATAGTAATAAGCAGAAATCACTTTTTCATTACGGCTATTTTGCTGATAAAGCCCTGACAGCAATTGGTGGGCAGCAGGTAAATTACCTTGCTTTCGCAATAAGTCAGCTTGTAATAAATTGGCAGATAACCCTTTTTCACCTGAAGCACTGGTTAATGGCGATAATTGTTCAATAGCTTGTTGAATATTGCCTTGTTTAGCGCGTTGTTGTGCGTTGCGTAATTGCGCATAAAAACCCGCATCTTCCGCTTGTTGCTTCCATTTACTGCCTTGTTCGCCACCTGATTGCGCAGCTTGATTTAATAAACGTTGACCTGTGGTTAAATCGCCTGAACGTAATGCGATATAACCTAAACCCGCTAAGGCTTGCGCATCATTCTTATCTGACGCCAAAGCTTGCTTGAAATAACCTTCGGCTTCTTTCAATTTACCTTTGTTTAATGCGGTATAACCTGCTTGGCGTGCATTACCTTGAATAGCGCCTTGAAAATGCTCTGCAACCGCTTTATCGTTCGGGTTTGCTTGCAAATAGGTTTTGTATAACACTTCATCATCAGGACGAACATTCAACCATAACAGTGCTTGACGCAGACCTTTTTTGGCCGACTCATCACTCGAAATATTCCCTAAAATAGTTATCCCTTCACGACGAGTTTCTTCGTTATAAGTCAGTGTTAATCCTAATGCTTTTTGCGTTTCTTTATTATCAGGCATTAATGTAGCACGTTGCTTTAATCCCGTAATGGCTTGAGGCAACATTGCCGGTACACCTGCCATCGTTTGATAATATTCTAACGCCAGTGTTTCAGGTGGCTCACTGCTGACAAATAAACGTTGGTACGCTTTTATCGCTTCTTCGTGTTGCCCTTTTTTCGCTAACTCTCTGGCATATCCTAATTGTTGTTCACTAAATTGTGATGAACGGATGTTTTTTAATCCTTCAATTCGTGGATCTTGCGGTGCAATTTGCGCAAGCTTTTCTCGCCAATAAGTTGCTTGTTTTTCATTACCTTGTTGCGCAGTAAAGAATGCCATTAAATACAGCGCATCTTGATTATTGCTTTCCATAATCAAAACTTTTTGCAGTGCTTCTACTGCACGTTCATCGTGCGCTCTACCATGCCAATAATTAGCTTGTTCAATAAGAGAACTAACAATAGTTGGATCAGTTGCCGTTGTATTTGCCTCAACTGCAGTTGCTTGTACTTGGCTTGAAGCCCCTAGAATGCAACCTGCATAGATGACTTGAACGATGATATTAAGTGCGTGATTTTTCATCTCATATCCCCCTTTATTTGTCTGAACGATGCTGTGATATCTGATGTAAACGACGAGTTGAGCGACGTTGTAACCAGCAATAAGTCACGAAGCCCGTCAACGCACAAAAACCAACCGCTAAAAGACCCAGCAAATAGACGTGTCTAGAGCTATACCAAAGGAATTGTTGTAAGAAAGGTAAGTCACCTTGCGAGAAGTGTTCACCTAAATGGAAACTTTTTACGGTGTCTTTACCACTAATAAGTGTGATATCGCCTTTAATCGCCGCATTTATTTGGGCTAAATTTAAGTCATTGATAATGGTTTTTATCGAATCATTACCTTTCGCGGTAACTAACACGACAACCCTATCGCTTGCCCAAGGTGAAATAAAACTCATCATGCCACGCCAATCTTTCACTGAAGATAAGTAACTTGCAGCATCACCACTTTGAGATAAATAATCGCCAGCCATCCAACCTTTTGCTTTATCAATCAATGATTGCGGTTTGACTTCGACGTTTTTATTTAAAAACGAGAAAGCTTGTTGTGAAAAACGTGCTGGTAAAAAACCGTCACTACTTAATGAGCCAATCGCTAACACATCGTGTTGAGAGAGATTATTTTTCTCAAGCTCTTTAGCACCTAAGAAAACTGATGCATGAGAAACCGGTGTACCTGTGGCATAGCCTGATCTCGCCATTAAGTTCACTAAGGTATAAAGCTCTTCGATTGTTGGATTCTCAGGTAATAACAGTGTCGTTTGTGAAAAATCAGCACGACGACTAAATGGGAATGAAGCCCCTGAAAAATACGCCAAATTCGGCATTCTTGAATAGTGCCAAGTATTTTTAAATTGCAGCGTTGATTGCGGATCAATTTGGCTAATTAAGCCACTACCATCCGTTAAAATACAAGGAGCATCCTCAGGTTCACGTAAGTCAAAATAAAACTGCAATTGATTCTGACTGTAGATCTGACGAGGATTTAAATAGAGCGTGCTATTTTGCTGTTCACTCTCCATTCCTAGCCATTGTCTTAACATACCTAAAGGTTCTGAACGCGCTGGATACAATGCACCTAAGAATTGGTTATTCAAAGAAGCAATCAATGAAGAGCGACGACTATTTAGTTTATCCGAATGAGGGAAAACATATTTCAAATCTAAAGGCAACGCATCACCATCCCACCAAAAGAGATCAGGAGAAACACGAAACGAAAACTGATTCGGTGCATGGTTAATACCTTGACGCGAAAAGTCATCACTACCATTAGCAATTTGACCTAATGTGACGGGTTTATTAGTGTTTAACCAACGAGGGGCATCGTAATCTTTGCGCACTTCCAATGTTTGAAAAGGTACGATTAAGTGATCATTTTGTGGCAACTTGCCGTTGTTTAACGCCCATACAGCTTGGCGAAGAGATTTCTCATTATCACCACTTATCAGTAATAATTTGAAAACAGGATCGACTGGATTATCAACAATAGTTAATTGCCCACTATTTCCTGACGGTAATGTAATACCCGCGATAGTTTGTCCTGAATAACCAACTAAAACACCATCACTTTCAGGTAACTGATTCATTAAAACAGGTAAATCAACTTGCTTAATATCATGACTAAAACTGCCAAACCATGATGCAGCAATAGCTGCTGTTGTTACCTCTGCATGGTCAGGTTTATCTGACAATATGATAGGTAACGAGGTCGCTGTCATTCTGTCAGGATCAAAGAACGGTAGGGGCAATCGTTCCAGACTATACCCGCCATTAATCCAGCGACCTCGATAATCTAATGATGAATCTGGTGAAATAACCAAACTTAATCCTTCAGCCAATGGAGGGATACATTGGTTTTCATCCAATGCATCACGATTGGCTAAACGAAAACTGAGATTATTTACATTCGTCAACATCATTTCAGGGATTTCTAAAACATATTCATGCTCTTGCCCACCTTCTTCTAAAGGTAGAAATCCCATAGGTTGACCATTTAGCATTAAGTGAAGTGTTTGATCAGATTGAATTAATCCTTGAGACGCTTTCACTTTCATCGTTAATGTAGCGTTATCAATAAATAAATCGTTCGCCATATTAAACGTCACACCAGAAAGTAATCTTCTTCCTGATAACACGATAGGTGATGGACTTCCCATCTGTGCCAATGTTAATTGCTCTTCGATATTACGTGCTTCAGACAATACACCCTCTTCAAGTTGGATCGGGTTATTCGTATTTTGTTGTACTGGCGAATGTGTATAAGAAGTTGGGTCAGGTAAAAACTCCCCTCCTAGCTCTAACATTCCCGTATCTGCTTGAGAAAGATTAATACTTGCGATCGCCATCGCCGTTAGGCTTAGCATTAATGTCAGTTTCTTTTTCATGCTTAGTCATCCCCGTTAATAGATTGCACAGAGAGTGAAGCTTTTGCTTTCGTTCTTGTTGCTGGTGCTTTCACTTTTTGGCGACGACCAAAGAACAGTTCAAAAATACAACGCGTAATGCCTGCCAATTCTTTAAATGGTTTGTCTTTATAATCCGCTTGATGGATCCATGCATCAGCACGACCAAAGACAATACGCACTAATTTGCGGCGAAGATTTAAATCAATAGGCAAGAATTCAAGACGTAGTTGATTGCTTTCTAAACTCACCATATCAACAGGAACAGTAACTTCATCTCGTTGTACATTCAGAGTGATTGACGTGACATTACGTTGGCGAAGTTCAGACATCTTATTCACGGCGATGCGAACGCCCCCCATTGAAATATCTTCAGTGGTTGTCGTTAACTCAGCGCCATCATCAAAATGTAAGGTAATAGGGAGAGATGCATTGATCCGTGTATGCTTACGAATTTGTCGAGTCTCTTTACCTACTGCAATAGAGGCAAGAATAATAAATAAACTATAAGTTGCCCAAGTCAGGTTTAAAACAATTACTAGTGGATCAATGCCTTGGAAGTCATTTAATAGGTAACGAACAATAACCCATGAAATCCCAGTGATAAGAAGAAGTGCAGTGATGATTAATGGACGCACAGTGAGGTAATCCATATAGCTTTTATCAAGCAAATCACCTTTATCTGTTACGTTAAATTTACCTAATTTTGGTGAAACTAAGCTCAGCAAAGTTGGTAACACCAAACTAAATGCCATAACGGTTTCATAAATTTCGCCCCAGAAAGAGTAACGGTATTTACCGATATTTTTCGAATTTACATAAACCGACATGATTAAGTGTGGTAACGCATAAGCAAATATCATGCTGGCGGATGAAGCGATAATATTGAGGTTAAATAACATAAACAGTAACGGTGCAGTCAAGAAGATGATACGAGGTAAACCGTACTGAAAATGGAGCATGGCATTGAGATAACATAAACGCTGAGGGAATGTTAAACCACGACCTAACATTGGATTATCGACACGGAATATTTGCGTCATCCCTCTAGCCCAACGGATACGTTGGTTAACGTGTAATGCTAAACGTTCTGTTGCAAGACCTGCGGCTAAAGGAATATCAATAAATGCAGAGTTCCAACCTAAACGTTGTAATTTAAGCGCGGTGTGAGCATCTTCAGTTACCGTTTCAACAGCAATACCACCGATTTCTTCAAGAGCACTACGACGCATAACAGCACATGAACCACAGAAGAATGTCGCATTCCAGTTATCATTACCACGTTGAACAGGGCCATAGAAAAGTGCGCCTTCATGGGGTGCATCTTTAGCGGCACTTAAGTTACGTTCAAATGGATCTTGTGAGTAGAAATAGTGCGGTGTTTGTATCAGTGCTAATTTAGGATCTTCAAGGAAGCTACCAACCGTTGCTTGCAAGAAAATACGTGTTGATATGTGGTCACAATCAAAAACACAGATTAACTCACCGTCTGTTAATCCCATTGCATGATTTAAGTTACCCGCTTTAGCGTGATCATGAACTTCACGTTCAATGTAAGTTACACCAACATCACCAGCGAATTGTTTAAATTCTTCACGGCTACCATCATCCAATATATAAACTTTCATTTTATCTTGTGGATAATCGATAGCTTGTGCAGCTAAGACGGTATCACGTACTACATCCAAACTTTCGTTATAGGTTGGAATATAAATATCAACAGTCGGCCATTGAGAAACATCTTTAGGTAACGGTGCTATTTTTCTATTTAATGGCCATGATGTTTGGAAGTATCCTAGGACTAATATTATCCAAGAATAAATTTCAGCCATAAATAAACCACTACCTAAAACAGCCTCGATAGTTGTATTAAAATTTAAGGTATTTGTTGCGCGCCAATAGAGATAACGCGTTGACATCAACAATGAAATAAAAACCATTGTTAACAATCGTTTTTTTGATTTTTTAAAACCGATAACAAATAACAGCAATATATTGATAATACCGAATATATATTGTTGTTCGGCGCTCATTGGCATAACAATGAGTGAAAACATTGTTATCAATAGAAAAGCCGTAATTAATGTTTTAAATATTTTATTCATAAACCTATACCTTTGTCATCGCCATAGATATTTTCTTAAGACAAAGGCACCCCATCGACATTAATAAACATCGAAAAGAAATAAACCTATCTTAAAAAATAAAATAACAATGGCTAAAGATTGACACCAGTCAATATTATTTATTTACACAAAGAGTTTTTCTTATTTAGATTAGACAGAGGCAATAAATGACAATATATCTTTTAATGATATATTTTCATGAGCATGAGCTCTATCCGTTTCGTTGCTATCAAATATTTTATTATCTGCTAACAAATTTTGCTTACTCTTAATTAAATTGTCTTTCTTTGCTTTAACAACTAAAGCATCCTGGCGATAAGAAGGGATAGACGATGAAGTAACAGGCTGTTTTGGTTCGTTTTTCACAACAAGTGAAGTTTCAGAAAACGTATTATTACTTAAATTACTAATTTTATTATTATCTTCTTTATTTATAACTACTGGTTCTATTTTATTATCAACATCTTGTATTGTAGAGGAAGAAAACTCCTGAAAAGCAAAGGCATCTTCCTGAAACTTATCTTTTAGGTTACTAATATCATCATACATAGTGTGGCCCCTTTAATAACAGTACTCTAAACCTTGTTCAATAATTTGATGCTCATCCAAAATAAGGAAGAGAGAACCTTATAGATAATTTTCACAACAAGTTAAAAATATATCTTTATAAATTCATATTTAAACTCTCATTAAATCATCAATTAATGAACATCAACTATGTAGGGTAAAATAATCTTATAAATACCAACTTATTTAATTACAAATAAACATCATCCGATTAAGAGCAATGATTATTTAAATTAAATTGTATAATTATTTTAATGAAAAATACAACATCAAAAAAAGTGTAAAAAGTAAAACAGTACTCATTTTTACTTTATAAAAATAAGTATTTTTACTTAACTAAATATTTATTGTTACTATTAAAAACAGCATCTTTTTCACCTAAAAAAACAGGTTTAAAAACCAGATAATAACTAAAGTTAATTAATAACAATTTGTATAAATTTTATAAAAATAAAATTCTAAAATAATTATTTATTGATATTATTTCTTCTAAAAATCAAAGAACACATCAAGATCAATTTTAATAAACTCTCTTTTTTTGATTCTAAAAAAGACTAGAAAATAATAATTTAAAATAGAAAATATTATTTATTGATATTGATCATCATCAAAATAGGTTTCTTTTTTACACCTAAAAGGTGAATTTATTGCTTTTTATCATATTAAGACCGTTTCATTTTATTAAGGGAAAATAAAATACATCAGCCTTGGTTAAGTTTTAGAAAAAAACATCAAAATAAAAGACAAAAATAGATTATCAATCTATGATGTGTTTTTTTATTTGCTTATAGTAAATACCGCTAAGAATAACCTGTATTACAGAATAATTAACTTAAGTAATATTTTATCTATAAAATGGTATTGTTAACTTAGCTTAACAAACACACAAGCGTGACATAGTTCAAATAATAAATGTAACAATGAAAATAAGCACACAAACCAATATAAGTTATTGAATTTATAATATTTTAAATATTAAATTAGTTATAAATACCAATGTTTAGTATAAATACCAGTATTTACGATTTTTTATATTAAGAATACTTAATTAAATACACCTTTCTACTAAGAGATCGGTATCATTTTAAGATTATCTTTTTATGTAACTATATAAATAAAGATATTTTTTATATAAATTTTTTAAGAGCAATCCTAAGAAACTAAGTTCTATTTTTTTTATCATTCAGTAAAAACCAATCAAATTAAGATTAGTTTAATAAAGATAATTTAAAATAGCGGAATCGCTTCACCTGTTCACAGAATAGCAAAAAGGCACTCTATCCTTCTTTACTTCTATGCTATCTTTATTAAGTGAATCAGGAGTATTCGACATAACGGGAAAAAGATGGATTTAGAACAATTAAAAAAAGAATTTCGTACCGGCAAGAAAATAAAGTTCGTTTACTTTTGGGGACACAAAAGTAAAGGTAATGACATCGCAAAAAGTTGCTTTAGCCAATGGTATCCAGCACCTTTTATATTAGATGAAGTACGTTATGCTAGCGCTGAGCACTATATGATGGCTGAAAAAGCAAGATTATTTAATGATATAGAAGTCAGAGAGCGCATAATTACCACCTCTAATCCAGGTTCAGCAAAAGCATTAGGTAGAGAAGTAAAAGGATTTGACCAAAACATTTGGGAACAACACCGTATGGATATTGTTATTCGTGCCAATATCGCTAAGTTTTCCCAAAATAAAGAACTCGGTAAATTTCTGATTTCAACAGGCAATCGTGTGCTTGTTGAGGCAAGCCCCGTTGATAAAATATGGGGAGTCGGTTTAAGTGAGCAAGATAACGAGATTAACAATCCTCTTCTTTGGAATGGATTAAATTTATTAGGTTTTGCTCTAATGAAAGTACGTAGTGTGTTGATTGAAGGTAGAAATCAATAGATAAAGAAAACTCAACTGTCACCAATCACTGTTCTTCTTTAACCTAGTGTATAAGCAGTAGAGATAACTTAAGTATTGACTGAAATAGAAATGGCCACGTAACGACAACCTTGTCGTTGCTATAAATAATATTTACAGAATAATTAAGAGACTGATATGTATTATGGTTTTGATATGGGCGGCACAAAAATTGAGCTTGCCGTTTTTGATAAAGATTTAACTCAAGTATGGCAAAAACGTGTTCCGACACCTAAAAATGACTATCAGGCATTATTGAATGTTTTTAAGGATCTGACTTTAGAAGCTGACAATGAATTAGGTTGTAAGGGAAAAGTGGGGGTGGGTGTTCCTGGTATTGTGAATGCTAAAGAAGGAACAGTGTTTACCACTAATGTTCCGGCAGCTAAATACAAACCTATGGTTCACGATCTCGCACATATACTCAATAGACCCGTTAAAGTCGAAAATGATGCTAACTGCTTTGCCTTATCGGAAGCTTGGGATCCTGAGTTTCGTCATCACCCTTCTGTATTAGGTCTTATATTAGGCACGGGAGTGGGGGGAGGATTTGTTATTGATGGCAAAGTATTGTCTGGCAAGAATGGGATTGCTGGTGAAATCGGTCATATGAATCTGAATGTAGATGCAGATAATGTGATCGGTGAAACGATGCCAAAAATTATTTGTGGCTGTGGTAAAAAAGCGTGTTTTGAAACCTATTTATCGGGCCGTGGTTTTGAACGCATGTATAAAGCCTTCAATAATACCCCACAAAGAGCGGTTGATATTGTTGAGCAATATTATGCAGGCGATGAAAAAACTCAAGAACATGTTGATCGCTATATGAAAGTACTTGCGATTTACCTTAGCAATATTCTTACTGTACTTGACCCTCATTTGATTGTTATTGGTGGTGGGTTATCACAATTTAACGCACTGTATGAGCTATTACCTAAATATCTCTCACACTGTGTTTACGGCAATGCACAAATTCCAGTAATAGAAAAAGCACGTCATGGTGATGCAGGTGGCGCTCGTGGAGCGGCTTGCCTTAATTTATTAGACTGATAAATAAAAAAGAGCCTTTCTTCTTTTTTTCTTAAAGGCTCTTCTATTTATAGCTTATAGTGTTTTATCAGAGCCATCACATTATTAAGGCTATCGGTATGGATAAGATTTGGTTTAAAAAAAGACTCACCTTTCTTGGTGGATTAACTATCATATTAGTCTTACTTCAACTTATTAACTCACTACTCCCCATCTCTCTTCTTCAATGGGGCATTATTCCAAGAACAGGTGAAGGTTTAATTGGTATTTTTATCGCGCCTTTCATTCATGGATCTTGGTCTCATCTATTTAGTAATCTACTCCCACTTCTTATTCTTAGTTTTTTATCCATGACCCAATCTCTACGAGAATATGTGTTATCTAGTATATTTATCATTATTGTAAGCGGTTTATTAGTTTGGATTTTTGGACGAAGCGCTGTTCACGTTGGTGCAAGTGGATGGATTTTTGGGTTGTGGTCTTTGCTTATTGCTCACGCTTTTACTCGACGTAAAATCATCGATATCGTGATCGCACTCTTTGTTCTATTCTATTATGGATCAATGGCCTACGGATTAATCCCGGGACAATTAGGTGTATCAACAGAATCACATATTTCAGGTGTTGTTGCAGGGCTACTTTATGCATGGTGTGCAAGAAAGCTAATTCGCCGTAAAAGCCGAGTAGTAGAAGTGGCTAAATAGCCACTTCTTTATAAAACAGTTACTTATGACCAATTGGCAGTATTGTTCTGCCATACATCTCATTTAATACTTCAGCCATTGCAAGATAAAAAGCACTGGCACCACAAATAATCCCTTCAAAACCTGCAATTTTTAAAATCAGTGCATTGCCGGTGATATTTCCTATCGCCAGTAAAGCAAATAAAACTGTCAGACTTAAAAAGACAAACTGTAGCGCTCTATTGGCTTTTAACGTGCCAATGAACATGAAAAAGGTAAAAATTCCCCACAGTGCTAAAAACACACCTAAAAAGAGAGGTGTTGTTGGCTCGCTTAAGCCCATCACTGGTAATAACCAAATTCCTACCAATGTTATCCAAAAGAAGCCGTAAGAGGTAAATGCAGTGGCGCCAAAAGTGTTGCCTTTTTTGAACTCAAAAATTCCAGCAATAACTTGAGCGATCCCACCATAAAAAATTCCCATACTCATAATGACTGAGACAACTGGGAAAAAACCGGCATTATGTATGTTCAACAAAATCGTTGTCATACCAAAACCCATTAAACCTAATGGACCCGGATTGGCAATACGTTCGTTAGTCATAAAACCTAAAACCTCTAAAAATAATAGGGGAAAATTAAAAAAATTTTGAAAGCGCTGGATGATAAGAGGTAACACATCCAAAAACAATGATCCCAAAGGGTATATTTTTGAATAACTGCCAACACCGATCCTAAGGGGAAATAACTAGTAGATTTAACTTAGAGAAAAGAAGTATTTAGTGATAGATACTTATATCAACAAAAAGAACAAAGAAAAATAAAGGTCTATAATTTAAAGGTTAATATCAATCAGTTGATATATTAATACTTAAATTTACCTTAAAATGCGGTTTTATACATAGAAATGAAATAAAATCTAATACATTAATTAGTTGAATTATTAACCTATAAGCGAGCTTGTTATGAAAAAAATACTTGTATTATTAATCGGTAGTACTTTGGCTTTTGCATCTCAAGCAAGTACAACACATGAAGGTGGCTTTCAAGGATCTATTCAGACCCCCACAACAGAGCAAGGTGGATTTAAAGGCCCTTCTATTAGTGAAACAACCGTTGCTAAAGCAAAGGATCTTTCTGATGACACTTGGGTTATCTTAACGGGTAAAATTACCAAAAAAATTGGCGATGAGCTGTATGTTTTTGAAGATAGCACCGGCGGTATCAATGTAGATATTGATAATAAAAGATGGCGCGGACAAACAGTCACACCAGAAAATACTGTCAGAATTGAAGGTAAAATTGATAAAGAGTGGACAAGTACCGAGATCGACGTAAAACAAATTACTATTATCAAATAATTACCATCAAATAATTTGTCTTCAAATCAAATACAACCTGATTATGATAAAAGCTAATATATTGAAATATATTGGCTTTTTATTTTTCACTTTTTTATATTTTAGTTTAATCAATAAAATTGGATCCTTTATACAAATTTCTCCGCTTTAACCTCAGGTTAAGTTTAGGTTTATAGTTATTATCAGTTAAAGCACAGCTACTCTTCGCAAGAGGTGATTTAACTCATGAGATACCCTCATAGTCGTTTACATCCTAACTACTCTACGTTTACCCTGTTTTCTCCATTTTAAGCCTGCTATGCAGGCTTTTTTTCTACTTATATCAAGTCATATTCTCGAAAAAAATCAAAAAAAGATAAGCAAAGTATTATTTATACCTTTGTTTTCTATAAATATTTTTTTACAAAACTCTACGCGTTTATACCTTAATTAAATTGACCTTCCAGTAGGGGGAAAGATTATTGTTTCATCTATCAACTTAATGAAAGGAATAGACAATGAAAAAGTTATTACTACCTTCTATTATCGCTATCTCTGCTTTTACAAGCACAGCTTATGCTTCTAGTCATAATGTTGTTGAGGTTTATAAAACAGAGAGTTGCGGATGCTGTACTTTATGGGCTGATGGTGTAAAAGAAGCTGGCTTTAACGTTAAAGTAAATATCGTTTCAGAAACACAATTAATGGAAAAGTACCAACAAGCAGGTGTACCCAATAATTTATTAAGTTGCCACTTTGCGACTTATCAAGGTAAAGACTTAGTCGGACATATCCCGGTTGATAGCTTAAAAAATATCGACTTAGTGGATAAATCTAAATCGGGTATTGCGGTTGGGGGAATGCCTGCAGGAAGTTTAGGTATGTATGCCGGTGATTATAAAGAGCCTTACCAAGTTATCGCTTTTGATAAATCAGGTAATCAATCCCTATTTAAGTCTTACAACTAATTTTTTCTTACTTATTTTCTTAATTAGTTTTGTTCTTACTGTAGTGTTGTTTTAATAGCAATATATCTCTCCGATAGTGCTATTTTCCTCTGCCTGTTATCGATTACAGGCAGAGTTTTATTTTTGAATAGTAAATAATGTTGGCACAATAGGATTAGCGGGTGAAGGTTTTAAAAAAAATAGACAAATCAATCCTAAAACAACAAACCATGTTATTAAATGAAATCCATCTATAAAGGATGCAACATGAGACTCCCTTGTTATTAAAGCCATAACATCTTGAACGTTATCAATCCCATTTCCTAATAATTTTTGTTCTCCAGTTTGCACATACCCTCTTAATGACCCTTGGTGTGTATCATAAGATATTCTTAAATACGTATTCATTAAGGCTCCAGCTAGTGCTGGCATTAATACTCTTGCTATTGAAATATAAGCCCCAAGATGCAACGCTTCACTGGGTTTAATATTGGTCACAAATGAAGCAATTAAACCAATTAATAAAATACATTCCCCAATAGCTTGTATCACCATAAGCAAAAAGAAATCGTCTGATCTCCACTGATAAGTAATTTGATGACCAAGTAAACAAGAAACACCAATAATAGTCATTCCTATCATCATCACTAAACGAGGCTCTAGCCGACGTGCGATAATAATGGCTAAAGGACTACAAAGAAGATAGGTAATAAAACCAACATTGCTTATTTCTCCTATTTGTTGTGCTTTTAAGCCTGCAACAATACTCAAAAAAGAAGGCACAAATAATGAGTTGGGCAACATTAAAAAACCGTATAAACAAGCAATGACAAAACAGACCCTTAAATTATAATTTGTCAGCCAATTTAGATATCCAAAACTTTTGCTATAAGTTACCGCTCTAATAATAAAAGTCAGTATTAAAATAGCACTACCAAGTAAACAAGAAATAATCAGTCCTGAATCCCACCATCCAAGTAACTCACCTTGAACAACACTAATATATAATAGAGTTAAACCTAGGCATTTTAATGTCATTCCTCCCCAATCACTTTGTGCAAGTTGCTCCTTATTGATAGGTGAAATTGGCATTCCACGCCAAGCAAAAAAGATAATAGCTAACGAAAATAACATTGAAATCCAATAGAGCCAGCGCCAATTTAAGATCTCAAATATTGAACCTGAAATTCCTATTCCTGCATCCATTCCTACTGAAACACGTAGGCTATAAGCCGCCATAACGATTAACCAAACATTAGGGTTTAAACTTCTTAATGCCAAAGAAATTGTCATTGGCAAATAGACCCCCAAACAAAAACCAATCAAAAAATGCAGTATTAATAAAAAAGGTAGCCCAATAAAATCACCATAACTAGAGACAAAAATACAACAGACAAAAAGTAATAAGCTTGAACTAATTAATATTTTCTCAGCACCATAAATCACCATAAACCAAGGTACTAATGTCATACTGATTAACTGAGCAGAATTAATCGCCACGTTTAACCAAGATCCTTGGACTACATCTAGAGCAAAAATGCCTCGTAGATCAGCCAAAGAAATAGAAAACATACGAATAAATAACGTAGATAAAATAGCACCAAAAAAAACAGAAAATACGATAAATAAAGGTCTATTTTCTTGTGCGCCAGACAAGAAATTAAGCGTCACCATCAACCTCCTCTATAGATAAACTTTCTGTGTCTATTTTTATTTCGACAGACATGCCAGCACGCAATTTAGCGAATAATTTATTATTACTATCAAAAGTGATGTAAACAGGAATACGTTGAACAACTTTAGTGAAATTGCCACTTGCATTATCGGCAGGAATTAGTGCCGACTCACCACTACTTTGCGCACCAATATAACGAACTTTTCCTTGATATATTTCATTAGGAAAAGCATCTATCTTGATAGAAACAGTTTGTTCAGGAAGAATTTTTTTTATCTGTGTCTCTTTTAAATTCGCAATGATGTAAATATGATTTAGAGGAGTCAGTGTGACGATTTCTGTGCCAGGTGTAACTAAACTACCAAGATTGACTTTTATTTTATTTAACTGAGCATCAAAAGGGGCTTCTATTCTTGTATAAGTGAGTTCTGTTTCTGTTTGTTGATAACGTGTTTGGGCAATATTTTTTTCTGTTAGACGTATTTCTTCTTGAGCTTTAAGTAATACCAATGATTGTTTAGCTTGCTCCCATTCATTTTTAGCTGCGCTTTGTAATTTTATTAAACGTTGTAAATCAGATTGCGCATCAAGGTAATTTTGTTGAGTTATAGCCCCACTTCGAATTAAATCTTTTCGTAATAAAGGATTTCTTTTCGCTTGAGCGACATCAATAACTGTCGCTTCATAGCGATTATGTAAAGTTTCGATATTAAGTTCAGACGCTTTTATCTCTTCTTTTAAATTATTAAACTGTAATTGTGCTTTTTTAAACTCGGCAATAGCGGCCTTTTTACTAAGTAACTGTTCGTTATCATTAATAATAGCAATAACATCTCCTTGTTTAACAAACTGATAATCCTCCTTTTTTATTTCAGAAATAAACCCCGTCATTCTTGATTTTAATATTGTAGGGTCTGTTTTTATGTAGGCATTATCAGTGGTTTGATATCGTGCATCACTCCTCCATTTATCCCAATCTAACGTCGCAGTTGTAATCAATACAATAACTAAAATGACCGCAATCCAAGGAGTATAAGTCATTATAAATTGCATTATTTTTTCTTTTCTTGATGATGTATTTTTCATATTTCATTCCCAAATAACGATATTTCTACTCACTTAAACTGCAATCTAACATTGTTAGTCTATATAAACATGTTAAACTAACAATGTTAGATATAAAAGAGGGTAATGAGAATTATTTATGAAAACACCTAAAATTGAACGGCTAAAAGTAGTAGATACCGCCCTTGCATTACTAGAGACAGAAGGTATTGAAGGCTTAACAATGCGTAAACTAGCGGATGCTCTACAGATAAAAGCAGCCTCTCTCTATTGGCATTTTGATAACAAACAGACGTTAATTGAAGGGATTGCAGATAGAATAGTCAGCGATGTTGCCGTAAATTTTGAATTTCATAATGATTGGAAAAAAGATATAACACGCCTTTCTTATGATTTAAGAAACGCATTTTTACGTCATAGGGACGGTGCCAGAGTATTTGCAGGTACTTATGTCATTTCTGAAAATGTATTACGTATAAATAATACTTTTATTAATGCAATTATGCAGTCAGGTACTTCAGCTCAATTAGCCAGCAAAATGACAATGGCGTTACTTTATTTTATTTTAGGATGTTGTATAGAACAACAATCCGTCATGCTCATTGAAAAAGCAGAATTAATGGATAAAAGAGAGGCATTTGAGCAATTAGTCCAAGATAAATTTCCTCAAACTTGGCAAGCAAGAGAGGTTCTTTTTGCTGATGATTTTACAAGTCGCTTCGAATTTGGGTTAGAGCAATTATTGCTCGGTTTTCAACATCAAATTAATTAGAATTGAAAAAATAGCCGCTTATTATATGCGGCTATTTTATTTTCTTATTTTATAAATCAGACAGGGCCATAGTTAATAGCGGTTGCGATACCAATCGCCGCCATACCAATCACTGTCCAAATCATCAAGATAGGGAAAACAAATTTAACCCAACGAGTCCAAGGCACTTTTCCTACGGCCAATACTGCCATTAATACGCCAGATGTTGGTGTAATTATGTTAGTAAATCCATCGCCTAATTTAAGGATCAAGACACCAGTTTGGCGAGTGAGATCCAAGATATCTAAGATAGGTACCATAATAGGCATCACTATAGAAGCTTGTCCGGTTCCTGATGTTACCAATAAATTAAATAATAAATTAAAGAAATAAAGTAACTGCGCTCCCCAAAAGTGAGAGGTTTGCTGTAATGGAACGAGTGTGGCTTGAACAATAGAATCCAGTACTCGTCCTTCATCTAAAATAACAATTACAGCTCTTGCAATACCAACAACTAATGCACCATAAACTAAAGATTGAGCACCTTTCATAAAGGTTTTGATGTAGTCATTAGGGCTAATTTTAAACATCGCCGCTACCACAACACTCATCATAATAAAGATGGCAGATAAGTGTTCAATTCCCCACTTATATTCAAATGCACCGTATAAAAACAATCCGATAAATGCAATAAAGACAACAAGACTCAATTTTTGCATTAAAGAGAAAGTACCATCCATTGTTTGATCTTCATGAGCATCATAATCAGGATCATCAGTTGTAAGTCCATACATATAACTTTTAGTTGGGTTATTCGCGATACGTCTTGCATACCAAACAATATAAGCAATAGTGACTACAATCAAAATTGAGAATAATACAATCCTAAAAATTACACCTGAAAATAGAGGTACTTCAGCTAACGTTTGTGCTGTACCTAAAATAGTAGGATCTAAAACGCCGACTGCATTTCCTGCATAATATCCGAGGTAAACAACAGCGACTCCTGTTATGGCATCTAATTTCATCGAACGCGAAAGGGCTATTCCTATTGGAATAAAAGCAATAACCGCGTTGGCAGCCAATCCTAATGATGAAAGCATTCCAAAGATAAATGCAACAGTAATAATCAGTGCTTGGTAATTACCTTTTGTTTTGATAATTAACGCATTGATCCCTGAATCAATAGCACGAGTTCTATCATAAATAGCTATCGCACCACCAATCATAAAGATCAGGAAAATAATGCTCGCTGATTGCTTTAATCCCACAGGAATGGCGTAAAAAACATCCATTAATGAAGCTGGATTCTGGTCAACATAACCAAAACTTCCCGGTACAACACGATTTAGCCCATTTACTGTTTCGCGTTCGTAAGTGCCGGCAGGAATTAAATAAGTTGCAATAGCGGCTAAGATAACGATGCCAAAAATAATAATAAAAGCATCTGGCATAGCCCATTTTATTTTTTTATTCTTATCCATACATTCACCTTATTGAGACAAGCGCTTTAAAATATTGGCAAATAGCGCCGTTCTTTCGGTTAATGAAGGCAAATCAATATATTCTTTATCGCTGTGTTGATATCCCCCAATAGGGCCTAAACCATCTACACTAGGTGTGCCAACCCCTGCTGTAAACGAAGCATCAGAGCCACCACCTGTTGAAATATCTTCAATATCAAGACCAAGTAGACGAGCTTGCTCTTTTATGATGTCAATTAAAGCACCACTTTCAGGCGTTTTGACCATAGGAGGGCGATTAATACCACCATTAAGTGTAAGCTTAATACCTTCCAAGGCAGGCTTGCTACATACTTCCCTTACAAGTTTATCAATTTCAACACCTTGCTCATCGGTTGAAATACGAACATCAATTTCAGCACGCGCATTAGGTGCAACGGTATTGACTGATGTACCACCAGAAATCAATCCTACGTTGACAGAAAGCCCGTCATCATGGCGAGAAAGCGCATGTAACGCTTGAATTTTATAAGAGAGTTCTTGAATAGCACTAATTCCCGCTTCTGGTGCAATACCTGAGTGAGATGCTTTACCTTCAATTAAAAGCTCATAAGTGCCCACTCCACGACGCGCACTCACAATCGCCCCATTAGCTCGAGCAGGCTCCATCACTAAGGCATAGGATTTATTCTTGGCATACTGTTCAATCAGACCACGAGAAGTTTTTGAACCAATTTCTTCATCACAATTCAGGAAAATTTCAACATTTTTATAAGCACTATTGCCTGATTGCATCAGTGCATTGATCGCGTAATAAGTCAGAACATGACTGGCTTTCATATCAATAACGCCAGGGCCGTAAGCACGAGTACCTTCGATACTAAATGGACGCTCTGCCACTGTTCCTTTAGGGAAAACTGTATCAAGATGAGCAGCAATGAAAATTTGTGGATCTTTAGCTTCTTTATGCACTAAACGGTAATTATTCCCTAGTTTGTCATTTTTAAAAATTTCAACAACAAAACCGAGTTTTTCATAACGTTGGATAAGTAAATTAGCAACAGCATCAACGCCCTCTTTATCATAAGAGCCACTTTCTGTGTTCACTAATTCTTTTAAAAATTCAACCATTTCATTGTATTGTGAATTAATTGTGTTTTGCATTTCTCTTACCTCTTGTAATTATAATTTGCAGTTTTTCTTAGCTTGCTTTTGAGCTTTATTTCTCCTGAAATAACTCGCTTATAAACTGCAACAAAACGCTAAATAACAATCATTAGCGTTCATTTTTAATTTTCATTATTTACTAATAAATAAAGCAACCTTAAACTTTACATATATTTAATATGATTGCATCTATTTTTTAAAATCATAATAACAATTAATTAAACAACCAATAAAAGCAATATAAAGAAATATATTTTTTAAATAAGAGATCAGAGGAGATAAGAGAGTTAACCTGAATATTGCTTGACTGTTTTAATAAGAAACTAGAAAAATAAAACAAAATAAAACGTAAAAAAATCTCATTTTAAATCAAATTAATATAGATAAAATAAAATACCGATATAAGAAAAGATCCAATAAAAACAGAATACTCATAAAAATAAAAAATAGAATTATCAAAATAAACAGTAAATTACAACACCAATCTTAACTATTTTTTAAATTATAAAATATAATTTACTTTTATTATTAAATATTTTATTTCTAGAAAAGATAAATAAACGTTCTTATTTAATAAAAAGATTACTTGAATTATTTTTCTTTAAGTTAAGCGCTCCTCATTAATCATTATTAACGATAATTATTGTTGACGTTGTTGTTAATTAGCAGTGTTAGCCTTATTTAATAAATTTTTTTTATATCTAAAAACCTAGATATACGATAAATATAATAAAAAACCCAGTGTATCAGTTAAGATCTCACTGGGTTTAAGTATAAATAACAATAAATTATTTATAAAAAACTAATTTTTATTCAACCGTAACCGATTTTGCAAGATTACGAGGTTGGTCTACGTCTGTGCCTTTAATTAAAGCAACATGATAAGACAACAACTGTAATGGTACTGTATAGAAAATAGGTGCGATAAGTTCTTCAACATGAGGTAACGAAATTAACTTCATCGTTTCGTTTTCTTCAAAACCTGCATCTTGATCAGCAAACACATACAGTAAACCACCACGTGCTCGAACTTCTTCGATATTAGATTTTAATTTCTCTAATAATTCATTGTTTGGCGCGATGATGATAACAGGCATATCTGCATCAATTAATGCTAATGGGCCATGTTTTAATTCACCAGCAGCATACGCTTCTGCATGAATATAAGAGATCTCTTTTAGCTTTAATGCACCTTCTACTGCAATTGGGTATTGATCACCACGACCTAAGAATAAAGCATGGCTTTTTTCTGAGAAGTCTTCAGCTAATGCCTCAATTACTTTATCTTTCGATAACATGCTTTCAATACGGCTTGGCAATGCATGTAATGCTGTTGAAACTTCCTGTTCTAATGTCACGACACCTTTAATACGTCCCATATATGCCACCAGCATTAATAGAACGGTTAGCTGTGTTGTAAATGCTTTGGTTGATGCAACACCAATTTCAGCACCAGCTTTAGTCATTAAAACAAATTCAGACTCACGAACTAAAGAAGAGCCCGCAACGTTACAAATTGCTAAAGAAGATAAATAACCCAACTCTTTAGATAAACGTAACGCAGCTAACGTATCTGCGGTTTCACCTGATTGAGATAATGTGATCAGTAAGCTATTACGGCGAGTTGCTGGTTTGCGGTAGCGATATTCTGATGCAATTTCAACATCACAAGGAATACCTGCTAAAGATTCAAACCAATAACGAGAAACCATACCTGCGTTATAAGAAGTCCCGCAGGCTACAATTTGAATATGTTCAACTTTAGATAAGACCTCTTCAGCTTTAGGCCCTAACTCACTGAGATCGATAGTTTCTGATTTTAAACGACCTTCAAGGGTGTTTTTGATCGCCAGAGGTTGTTCATAGATCTCTTTTTGCATGTAGTGACGGTAAACACCTTTATCACCCGCATCGTATTGAACATTTGATTCAATCGTATCACGATTAACTTCATTGCCATTCACATCAAAAATATGAACGTGACGACGAGTAATTTCAACAATATCCCCTTCTTCAAGGTAGATAAAGCGACGGGTAACAGGTAATAGAGCCAATTGGTCAGAAGCAAGGAAGTTTTCACCTACACCAAGACCTACCACCAGCGGACTACCAGAACGAGCAGCCACTAATAACTCAGGTGTACGGCTATCCATAATAACGGTACCGTAAGCACCGCGTAATTGAGGAATAACGCGTTGTACAACTTCACGTAATGTACCACCTTGACGCTGTTCCCAGTTAACAAGGTGAGCAATTACTTCAGTGTCAGTTTGAGAGGCAAACTGATACCCTTTTTTAATTAATTCTGCTTTCAGTTCTTGGTAGTTTTCGATAATGCCATTATGTACAACCGCAATCGTACCTGATACATGAGGATGCGCATTATCTTCACAAGGTTCACCATGTGTTGCCCAACGTGTATGAGCAATACCTGTCCCACCAATCACTTGTGTCTTTTCTGCTTCATCAGCCAACATTTGTACTTTGCCAGCTTCACGCAGACGTGTCATTTTGCAATCATTATCCACAACCGCTAAACCCGCAGAATCATAACCGCGGTATTCTAAACGACGTAAGCCTTCAATTAAGATTTCAGCGATATCGCGTTGTGCAACTGCACCTACTATTCCACACATTGTGTTATTCCTAAAACTGTGCGTTTATTCGCACTTGGATGTCTTATACCTGATTGGTTTATTCCCCAAGCCATTGTAGAAAGCGGGGATATTTTTTGTTTTTAGAATAATAGCGTACAAGAAAAGGGCGCTAATTAAATATACGCCCTCCTCTTAAAATTATTGTTTTTTCTTCACTGGACGTTTCCATCCACTGATATGAGTTTGCTTAACTCGACTGATCACCAGTTCATTTTCATTCACGTTTTTAGTGAGTGTTGTTCCGGCACCAATAGTTGCACCATTGGCAACGGTCACTGGTGCAACTAATTGAGTATCTGAGCCAATAAAAACATCATCACCTATAATGGTTTTGAATTTATTCGCACCATCGTAGTTACAAGTGATAGTACCTGCACCAATATTAACGTTAGCACCTACTTCAGTATCACCTAAGTAAGTCAGATGACCAGCTTTAGAGCCAACACCTAAACTTGCTTTTTTCATCTCAACAAAATTACCAACGTGTGCTTTATCCGCTAATTTACTACCAGGGCGAAGACGTGCAAAAGGCCCAACAGTACACTCTTGTGCTAAGTTTGCATCCTCGATCACCGTATATGGGCTAATGATAGAATTATCACCAATCACACAGTTTTTCAGGACACAACCTGTACCAATTTCAACGTTATTCCCTAAAGTCACATCACCTTCAATAATCACGTTAGTATCAATCACGACATCTTTACCGTGAGTTAATGTGCCACGTAAATCAAAGCGCGCAGGATCAAGCAACATAACGCCTTCTAATAATAAACGTTCTGCTTGTTCTGTTTGGTAAATACGTTCTAATGTAGCCAGTTGTAAACGGTTATTCACGCCTTCCATTTCACTATGACGACGAGGATGAGCCGTTTCAATTTTACGACCTTCTTTATACGCTAATGCGATAATGTCAGTAATGTAATACTCTTTTTGTGCATTGTTATTATTGAGTTTACCTAACCAACGTTTTAAATCACCACCGTTCGCAACTAAAATACCCGTGTTGATTTCAGTAATTTTGAGTTGTTCTTCAGAAGCATCTTTTTGCTCGATAATGCCAGTTACTTCGCCATTTTCACGAACAATACGGCCATAACCCGTTGGGTTATCTAAAATAACCGTTAATAAGCCAATACCGCCTTCTGGTTTTACTTCAATTAAACGTTCTAACGTTTCTTTGGTGATAAGTGGAACATCACCATAGAGCATCAGGATATCTTCATCATCAGCAAAGAAAGGCGCAGCTTGTTGCATTGCGTGACCTGTTCCTAGTTGCTCTGCTTGTAGTACCCAATTAACAGGTTGTGAACCTAATTTTTCTTTCATTAGTTCACCACCATGCCCATAGACAAGGTGTGTTTGTTGAGCACCTAATGACTTGGCAGTATCAATCACATGTTGAACCATGGATTTACCCGCAAGTTTATGAAGAACTTTAGGTAACTGTGAATACATGCGGGTGCCTTTTCCCGCAGCAAGAATAACAACGCTTTTAGCTGAATTAGACATAATTAACCCGATAACTCCCGTAAAGAATGGCAAGTAAACCTGTTTATGCCAAATAATACTACATATTTCGTCACACAAAATATTTCATGACGCAAAAAAGCCAGTTAGCTAAGAACCAACTGGCTTTTTTATTCATAGACTGCCTATTTACATCAACGTCGAGTCAATTCGATTACACGTAGTTTTGCAATCGCTTTGGCTAATTCTGCTGATGCTTGAGCATAATCAACATCACCATGAGAGGATTGAATGTGTTCTTCAGCTTTACGCTTAGATTCCAACGCTTTCGCTTCATCCAAATCACGACCACGGATAGCTGTATCTGCCAGTACAATGACGCCAGTCGGCTGAACTTCGAGAATACCACCTGAAAGGTAGATAACCTCTTCTTCGCCCGATGTTTTTACGACACGTACCATGCCCGGTTTTATGGCAGTTAATAACGGGGTATGCTGCGGATAAATACCGAGCTCACCTTCGCTACCAGTTACCTGAATTCGTTTGACTTCGCCGTCATATAACTGCTTTTCAGCGCTGACAACTTTCAGGTGGAACGATGTATCGGCCATATCAACCTCCCGTCAGCCGTATTAAAGCTTCTTAGCTTTTTCTACTGCTTCTTCGATAGTACCAACCATGTAGAACGCCTGCTCTGGCAGGTGGTCATAATCACCGTTCAGAATACCTTTAAAGCCACGGATAGTGTCTTTCAGGGAAACGAACTTACCTGGTGA
Organism: Proteus terrae subsp. cibarius; assembly: GCF_011045835.1. Lineage (NCBI taxonomy): Bacteria > Pseudomonadati > Pseudomonadota > Gammaproteobacteria > Enterobacterales > Morganellaceae > Proteus > Proteus terrae. The sequence continues at coordinate 3,885,368 of NZ_CP047349.1, read as the reverse complement.
ACCGGTAAATACTTCAGCAACGAAGAATGGCTGAGATAGGAAGCGCTGGATCTTACGCGCACGCGCAACAACCAGTTTATCTTCTTCTGACAGTTCATCCATACCTAAGATAGCGATGATGTCTTTCAGTTCCTGATAACGTTGCAGGATAGACTGAACACCACGAGCGACATCATAGTGCTCTTGGCCAACTACCAGTGGGTCTAACTGACGACTGGTTGAATCCAGTGGGTCAACCGCAGGGTAGATACCTAATGAAGCAATTTGACGGCTCAGTACAACGGTCGCATCTAAGTGAGCAAACGTTGTTGCTGGTGATGGGTCAGTTAAGTCATCCGCAGGTACGTATACAGCCTGTACAGAGGTGATTGAACCCGTTTTGGTTGAAGTGATACGTTCTTGCAGAACACCCATCTCTTCAGCCAATGTTGGCTGGTAACCTACCGCTGATGGCATACGACCTAACAGTGCTGATACTTCAGTACCTGCTAAGGTGTAACGATAGATGTTATCGACGAATAACAGTACGTCACGGCCTTCATCACGGAATTTTTCAGCCATAGTCAGACCAGTCAGTGCTACACGCAGACGGTTTCCTGGTGGCTCATTCATCTGACCATAAACTAACGATACTTTGTCAAGAACGTTAGAATCTGTCATTTCATGATAGAAGTCGTTACCCTCACGAGTACGCTCACCAACACCAGCAAATACAGAGTAACCTGAGTGCTCGATCGCAATGTTACGGATCAATTCCATCATGTTAACTGTTTTACCAACACCCGCACCACCGAACAGACCTACTTTACCACCTTTAGCGAACGGACAGATTAAGTCCATTACTTTGATACCGGTTTCAAGCAGTTCTTGTGAGTTTGATAACTCTTCGTAGGTAGGTGCTTCACGGTGGATAGACCAACGCTCTTCAGTTGCAATATCACCTTTCATATCGATAGGTGTACCCAGAACGTTCATGATACGTCCCAGTGTTGCTTTACCTACTGGTACTTCAATTGGGTGGCCCAAGTTTTCAACTTTTAAGCCACGGCTTAAACCGTCTGATGTACCCATTGCGATACAACGAACGATACCACCGCCTAACTGTTGCTGAACTTCCAGCACCAGTTTTTCTTTACCATTCATAACCTCAAGAGCGTCGTATACTTTAGGGACGCTATCCTGAGGGAACTCGGCGTCCACTACGGCGCCGATTACCTGGACAATCTTTCCAGTAGCCATCTTGAATCCTCTACGTAATTCGTAAACCTAGCTGTTATACCGCGGCTGCACCAGACACAATTTCTGTAAGTTCCTGAGTAATGCTTGCTTGGCGTGCTTTGTTGTACACCAATTGTAGTTCTTTAATCAGGTTACCACCGTTATCTGTAGCGGCTTTCATCGCGACCATTCGGGCGGCCTGCTCACTCGCTAAGTTCTCTACGACGCTCTGGTAAACCTGCGATTCGATATAACGACGCAGTAAAGTATCCAGTAACGCCTTAGGATCAGGTTCGTACAGATAATCCCAAGATTTTTCTTTCAGCTCTTCATCATCACCTGGTGGTAATGGTAAAACCTGAAGAATTTTAGGCTCTTGAGCCATGGTATTGATGAACTTATTTGCCACCACATACAGTTTATCTAAACGACCTTCGTCATAAGCCTGCAACATGATATTGACTGGACCGATAAGGTCTGACAGTTTTGGATCATCACCCATACCAGTTACTTGACCAACAACATTCCCGCCAACTGAGCCAAAGAATGAAGCGGCTTTAGAACCGATTAGTGCTAAATCTACCTGCACACCTTTTTCAGACCACTCTTTCATGTCTGCCAGCAGTTTTTTGAACAAGTTAATGTTCAAACCACCACACAAACCACGGTCGGTCGAAACAACCAGGTACCCGACACGTTTAACTTCACGCTCTTCGAGGTATGGATGTTTGTATTCCAGATTCCCTAACGCAAGGTGACCAATCACACTGCGCATGGTTTCTGCATAAGGACGGCTGGCTGCCATGCGTTCCTGCGTTTTACGCATTTTCGACGCGGCGACCATCTCCATCGCTTTAGTGATCTTCTGTGTGTTTTGCACACTGGCGATCTTCGAACGTATCTCTTTTGCGCCGGCCATTTCTGCTTCTCCTCATGAACCAGACGGCCTAATGTTTAACTATTAGGCCGAATAGTTATTACCAGGACTGAGTCGCTTTGAAGTTTTCTAGCACGCCTTTCAGCTTAGCTTCGATTTCTTCGTTATAAGTACCAGTCTGGTTGATTTCTTTCAATAAATCAGCATGTTCACGAGAGGCATAAGCTAATAAAGCCGCTTCAAATGGCACAACTTTTGAAATTTCAACATCTTCCAGATAACCACGTTCTGCGGCATACAGTGATAAAGACTGTTGTGCGACAGACATTGGTTCGTACTGTTTCTGTTTCAGCAATTCAGTCACTTTCTGACCGTGGTTCAATTGTTTACGGGTAGCATCGTCCAGATCTGAAGCGAACTGTGAGAATGCTGCCAGCTCACGATACTGCGCAAGTGCAGTACGGATACCACCAGAAAGTTTCTTCATGATCTTAGTCTGAGCTGCACCACCAACACGAGATACGGAGATCCCTGGGTTAACAGCTGGACGGATACCTGCGTTAAACAGGTTAGATTCTAAGAAGATCTGACCATCGGTAATAGAGATTACGTTCGTAGGAACGAATGCAGAAACGTCCCCTGCTTGCGTTTCGATAATTGGTAACGCAGTCAGAGAGCCGGTTTTACCTTTAACTTCACCATTAGTGAAAGCTTCTACATACTCAGCATTAACGCGAGCAGCACGCTCCAGTAAACGGGAGTGCAGATAGAAAACGTCACCAGGATATGCTTCACGTCCAGGTGGACGACGAAGTAGCAGTGAAATTTGACGGTATGCGACAGCCTGTTTAGACAGGTCATCATAAATAATCAGGGCATCTTCACCACGGTCACGGAAGTATTCACCCATTGCGCAACCTGAATAAGGAGCTAGGTATTGCAGCGCTGCTGATTCTGATGCAGAAGCAACAACAACAATGGTGTTTTCTAACGCGCCATGTTCTTCTAATTTACGAACAACGTTCGAAATAGTAGAGGCTTTCTGACCGATAGCGACATAGATACATTTAATGCCAGAATCGCGTTGGTTGATGATCGCATCGACAGCCAGAGCAGTTTTACCTGTTTGACGGTCACCGATGATCAATTCACGCTGACCACGACCGATTGGGATCATGGCATCGACGGATTTGTAACCTGTTTGTACAGGCTGATCAACTGATTGACGGTCGATAACACCAGGAGCAATCATCTCAACAGGTGAGAATCCATCATGCTCTACTGCACCTTTACCATCAATCGGCTCACCCAGTGTATTTACCACACGGCCAAGCAGACCACGCCCTACAGGTACTTCCAGAATACGACCTGTACATTTAACTTTCATGCCTTCTGCTAAGTCAGCATAAGGACCCATCACAACCGCACCAACAGAGTCGCGCTCTAAGTTTAGTGCGATAGCGAAACGGTTACCCGGCAGTGCGATCATCTCACCCTGCATAACTTCGGCTAAACCGTGGATACGAATGATACCGTCACTAACGGATACAATCGTACCTTCATTGTGAGCTTCACTCACTACATTGAACTGAGCAATGCGCTGCTTGATCAGTTCGCTGATTTCAGTGGAATTCAGTTGCATATGCTCCAGTCCCCTTAAGACTGCAAGACGTCTGTTAATCGCTCTAAACGGCCACGAATACTGCCATCGATGACGAGGTCACCGGCGCGTATAATCATGCCTGCGATAACAGACTTATCAATTTTGCAATTCAGCTTCACTTTGCGTGATAGACGTTTTTCCATCGCTGCAGAAATGTTAGCTAGCTGCTGTTTAGTTAGCTCAATGGCAGAAGTTACTTCAACGTCAACCGTTGACTCTAGTACTGCGCGCAATTGAATAAATTGGCTCAATACTTCAGGCAACGTTGATAAACGGCCATTATCAGCCATAACACGAATTAAATTCTGAGCATGACCATCTAATTGTTCGCCACAAAGGTCGACAAAGATGTCAGCCAGTTTTTCTGATGCTAAAGAACCAGAAAGTAATTCGGTTACCTGCTCATTGCGTGCTACTTCAGCGGTGAACGCCAGCATAACCTGCCATTTATCGACAGCCTGGTTTTCCACAGCAAAGTCAAAAGCTGCTTTGGCGTAGGGGCGAGCTACCGTTGCTATTTCAGACATGCCCCTCCCTCCTTACAGTTCAGCGACCAGTTTATCAACGATGTCGCTATTAGCAGCTTCATCCACGGAACGTTCAATAATTTTCTCGGCACCTGCGATAGCCAGCATTGCGACTTGTTTACGAAGTTCTTCACGAGCACGTTTACGCTCTGCATCCAATTCGGATTGAGCTTGTGCAACGATCTTACTACGTTCTTGCTCTGCTTCTGCTTTAGCGTCTTCAATCATTTGAGTGCGTTGTTTATTCGCGGATTCAATGATTGCTTGAGCTTCTGCTTTTGCTTTCGCTAGCTGATCGCCTGCATCGGCTTTCGCTAAATCTAAGTCCTTTTTAGCACGTTCTGCAGATGATAAACCGTCAGCAATTTCTTTTTGACGTTTTTCAATGGCCGCCATAATTGGTGGCCATACGAATTTCATACAGAACAAAACAAACAGGACAAATGCGACGGCCTGGCCGAGGATTGTTGCATTTAAATTCACAGCACAATACCTCTTTCTTGGTTATTAACTAACTTGATGCTTTTACTGCTCATTGCCATCATTAGGCAACAGCAAACATCACGTAAAGGCCCAGACCCACAGCAATCATTGGGATGGCGTCAACCAGACCCATAACGATAAAGAACTGTGTACGCAGAAGAGGGATCAGATCAGGCTGACGAGCAGCACCTTCTAAAAATTTGCCTCCGAGGATTCCGATACCGATTGCAGCACCGATTGCAGCTAAACCCATCATAATAGCGGCAGCCATGTACAGCAGATCCATACTCAGGTTTTCCATGACAGTCTCCAGTTTGTTTCAGTTATTTCTTCAAAGAGTTAATAATTAATGTTCTTCAGATGCCATCGACAGATAGACAATCGTTAGAACCATGAAAATAAATGCTTGTAACGTAATAATCAGTATGTGGAATATTGCCCAAGGAAGGCTTAATAACCACTGTGACCACCACGGTAACAGACCAGCAATAAGAATAAAGATCAGTTCACCTGCATACATGTTACCAAACAGTCGAAGACCGAGGGAAACAGGTTTTGATAGCAGGCTTACCCCTTCCAAGATTAAGTTGATAGGAATAAAAATTGGGTGATTAAAAGGCTGTAAAGTCAGCTCTTTTGTAAACCCTTTTATGCCTTTCATCTTAATGCTATAGAAAAGGATCAGGATAAATACACCAATTGCCATCGATAGAGTAATACTCACGTCCGCTGTCGGAACGATGCGTAACGCTGGTAACCCTAAGATGTGTTCACCGATATAAGGGATGAAGTCGATTGGTAATAAATCCAGGGCATTCATTAACAGCACCCAAACGAACACAGTCAATGCCAAAGGTGCAATGACCTTGCTCTTTCCGTGATACATATCACGGACGCTGCTATCAACGAAACCGATGATCATTTCTACTGCAGTCTGGAATTTTCCCGGTACGCCACTGGTTGCTCTTACTGCTACTTTTCTAAACAGCCATAGGAATAGTGCTCCCATCAGTACTGAAAAGAAAAGTGAGTCAATATTTAACACCCAGAATGATGGCGCATTTTCAGCATGGGGATTGACCAACTCGAAAGTACGCAGGTCCAACTGAAGGTTATTCAGGTGGTGACCTATGTAGTCTCTAGTGGTTAATGCTTCTCCTGATGCAGACATGATGCCAATTACCCTTTTGTTGTTAAAAACGCTAACCGTTAATGACGGCTGGTGCAACGACCTGCATAACAAGCACCGCTAAGTAGGTCATGACCAGTGGTGCAAATGCCGCTTTAAACACTCCTAAAGCAACAATCAGCAAGGCTATTGATAATATAACCTTCAACCCTTCACTGAAAGCAAAAAGCCAGTTTATGCGAACTGGAGCTTCTTCTTCGTTGACTTTTTGTAAGCGCATTAACAAAAGAAAAACAATATTGGGTAACCAACATGCCAACCCGCCTAAAAAAGCCGAAAAACTCCAGTCTGTACTCTTTAAGTAGAAACCCGCACTGAGAATAACAAAAGTCATAAACTGCAAAAATAACAGTTTCAGTGCAACTTTCCCGTTGTAGAGGGAGACAGACATGACGTTTGTATTCTCCAGACTAGCTATCGTAAAAGGTATTACTGAATGATGTATCAAACTGTCTTTGCTATAAAGTGTCAAGTGACAAAAACGAGCAAATTATACGGGGCGTGGCAATGAATTCAATCAATAAGTAGCGAAAAAGTGAAGATTAATTTAAATTTCTTACCAAGGTTCCATTTATGAAAAATGATTAAGAACAAAAAGAGTAAAAATAATAGTGCTGAAGAAAATAAATAGCGTGATACACATCACAAATATAAAAGTATAAATAAAGCTTATTTCATAAAATATATAACAGAGTTAACAAATAAACTCCCTTTTATGAACAAATTAGTGGCAATTGAAAAATAATTAGCCAATTTTCAATTAAATAAATTCAATATTTTTATAATGCATAGAATTATTAATTTATTTTGGAAATAAAAAGAGAAAAACTAAGGTTACAAAGAGGATTAAAGTAAAAGATAATAAATTGTTAATTTATTGTTTTATTGAAGTGAAATTTAATACTCCTCATAAATCCCCATAAAACAAATGGCGATAACATTGTAAATATTATCGCCAGAGCACAAAAAATGAAAAAAGGATCAGTGAGACTCAATATTTTTGATTAAATAATCACCAAATGTCTTTGTTCATTCAATTCAGGTATCGATAAGCTAATCACTTTTTCAGGCATTCTTAATCCATTATCAGCAAGTTCATCTAACTCTTCTTGATGAATTTGTCCTTTCAATGCATAAAAACGACCGTGTTTTTCAGTCACTAAATGAGAGCACCAAGAGAGCATATCGTTCATAGAGGCAAATGCTCGACTGATAACGCCATCAAAAGGCTTCTCTGTTTGGTATTCTTCAACACGGTATTGAACTGGCTCAATATTATTAAGTCCTAGTTCGTGCTGAACTTGCTTCATAAAGCGAACGCGTTTACCTAAGCTATCCAATAATACAAAGTGGTGATCGGGACGCATTATCGCCAATGGAATACCTGGCAATCCAGGCCCTGTTCCCACATCAATAAATCTTTCACCGTCAAGATATTGGCTCACAACAATGCTATCCAAGATATGACGGATAAGCATTTGCTGTGGATCTCTTACAGATGTGAGATTGTAGGCTTTATTCCATTTATCAAGCATCACAACATAACCCGTAAGTTTTTCAGCTTGAATATCGGTAAGTTCAATATTGGCTTGATTAGCCAGCTTTTTTAGCCGATTAAGTAAGTCACTCATGATGCACTCCTACGTAATAGGCCCTGCTTTTTCAACCAAACTAATAAAATGGAAATAGCAGCAGGTGTGACTCCTGAGATCCGCGATGCTTGTCCAATCGATGTTGGTTTGTGATCGTTAAGTTTTGCAATAACTTCGTTAGATAATCCGCTAACTTGTTTATAGTCCAGATCAATCGGTAACGCAGCATTTTCGTTGCGCAGTTGTTTTTCGATCTCTTCTTTCTGGCGACTAATGTAGCCTTCGTATTTAACTTGGATCTCAACTTGTTCAGCTGCTTGCGGTTTTGAATCATCAATACCCGGTGCAAAACGAGTAATATTCTTCAGTATGTCGTAAGTCATTTCAGGGCGACGTAATAAATCTTCGCCATTAGCTTCTTTAGATAATGGTGTATTTAGTAATCCATTGATTTCAGAAAGATTATCAGCTTGTGGATGAACCCAAATATTTCTTAAACGTTGACGTTCTTTTTCAACAAGCTCAACTTTTTCACTAAATTGTGCCCAACGGTTGTCATCAACCATACCTAATTCACGACCAATTTCAGTTAGACGTAAATCAGCATTATCTTCACGTAACATCAAGCGATATTCAGCACGAGAAGTAAACATGCGGTATGGCTCTTTTGTACCAAGAGTACAAAGATCGTCAACTAATACACCAATGTATGCTTGATCACGACGTGGGAACCAACCTTCTTGATCGAAGGCATAACGTGCCGCGTTAAGTCCTGCAAGCATGCCTTGAGCAGCTGCTTCTTCATAACCGGTTGTACCGTTAATTTGGCCAGCAAAGAATAACCCGTTGATAAATTTGCTTTCTAGGGTTTGTTTTAGATCTCTAGGATCGAAGAAGTCATATTCAATAGCATAACCAGGTCTAATGATCTTCGCATTTTCCATACCTTTCATGGAATTTACGATCTGCATTTGAACATCAAAAGGTAAGCTCGTTGAAATTCCATTTGGGTAAATCTCGTTACTCGTTAAACCTTCAGGCTCTAAAAAGATCTGATGTGAATTACGATCAGCAAATCTCATCACTTTATCTTCAATAGATGGGCAATAACGAGGCCCTATTCCTTCGATGACACCGGCGTACATTGGGCTACGATCAAGGTTATTACGAATAATATCGTGCGTTTTTTCGTTTGTGTATGTGATATGGCAAGGCATTTGTTCAGGATGCTGATCCACATTTCCTAAAAACGAGAAAACAGGCATTGGAGTATCACCCAACTGAACAGCTAGTTGGCTAAAATCGATAGTTCTAGCATCAATACGGGGTGGTGTACCTGTTTTTAAACGACCTACACGTAGAGGTAATTCGCGTAGTCTGTGTGATAATGAAACTGAAGGTGGATCACCAGCACGACCACCACTGTAATTTTCTAAACCAATATGGATTTTACCATCTAGGAAAGTACCAACGGTTAGAACAACAGATTTAGCACGGAATTTTAAGCCCATGCGAGTGACAGCACCTGTCACTTGGTCGTTTTCAACAATGAGATCTTCAACAGGTTGTTGGAAGATCATTAAATTAGGTTGATTTTCAAGAGTAGTACGAACAGCTTGGCGATAAAGAACACGGTCAGCTTGTGCTCTTGTTGCTCTTACAGCTGGGCCCTTACTTGCGTTAAGGGTTCTGAATTGGATCCCTGCATGGTCAATAGCGGTTGCCATTAATCCACCCATGGCATCGATCTCTTTTACCAGATGCCCTTTACCAATCCCACCAATAGCTGGGTTACAAGACATTTGGCCCAAAGTATCAATATTGTGGGTCAGTAATAGGGTTTGACGCCCCATACGAGCAGCAGCCATAGCGGCTTCTGTACCGGCGTGACCACCACCGATGACAATGACGTCAAAGTGTTCTGGATAAAACATGTGTGAACCTTAAATGTTACGAATGCTGAATGTGTTGCATTGGGAAAACGAATTCTACTCAACTTTTTGACAGATACAAGCGAGCAGATCCGCAGGTAATTATTTAAAGATCTTTTTATTTAAAGATCTCTTTATTAGATCTTTTATTAGGGAAGCGATCCTCTGTGGATAAGTGGATTTTCTATTTAAAGATCATAAAAGTGTAAAGGATCATATACTGTGAATGATCCGTGATCTATCTGCTGATAAGCTGGGATCAAAATAACGACTTATACACAGGTCATTTCTTGATATTGCCTTATACAATGGATAACTACGGGTTAACCCCTGCTTTTAAGCAGAGTTATCCACATTCGTTTGCTGTTTTTTTGTGCGATTTAAAGTAAATTTTTCCAAGAAGCTATCCATTCTTCTGCTGGATCTTCCGGAATGTCGTACTTTTGAATATCAATTTCGAGGCGATCACCAAGGCGAGTTGCCCCTTTTTCCACCAATTTTTGATCCAATGTTCTGATCGCACCGCAGAAAGTGTCATATTCACTACTTCCTATGCCGATCGCACCAAAGGTGATATTACTAAGATCAACGGAATCAGCAGATATTTCATTAGCAAAAGGCAATAGGTTGTCAGGAATATCACCCGCACCATGTGTTGATGTGACCACCAGCCAGATCCCTTCATTAGGAAGATCATTAAGAGAAGGTCCATGGTGCAGATCTGTCTCAAATCCTTCATCAGATAAGATCTCTGCAAGGTGCTCTGCGACATATTCAGCACTACCCATGGTACTGCCACTAATAAGAGTGACTTTTTTCATTAATGATCTCCTTATGTTCAAGACGCGCTATTGTACGCTGTGAATCACTTGGGATCTACCTGTGGATAATGTGGTTATAAAAAAAAATAAGAATTTACCCTTATGGCTTGATCGTCCTTATTATCGGGTTTTGCAGTGAGATCAGGGTTTCTGTTGATTGAATTTCATCAATTGTCTGAATTTTGTTGATAAGTACGTCTTGTAAGGCTTCTATACTTTTACACATAACCTTAGTAAAAATACTGTATTGCCCTGTTGTGTAGTACACTTCTACAACTTCATCTAACTTGTCTAGTTTATCTAATGCTGTGTGATAGTCTTTTGCACTCTTGAGGATAATGCCAATAAAGCAGCAGACATCAAAACCGAGTTGCTTTTCACTAATATCAACTCGAGTTCCTGTAATAATTCCCGCCTGCTTCATTTTCTCAACTCGAACATGAATTGTGCCTGGGCTAACTTCGAATTTTTTGGCTAATTCAGCGTAAGGTGTTCTCGCATTCGCCATTAATGCGTGAAGTATGTCACGATCGAGATTATCGATCTGATAAATATTGTCCATAATTTCCCTCTGTTTTTAACGATAATACATTTTTATAGTGCTATTTTTAACGATTTAAAACAAGCAAGGCTATTTTTAATGAAGTATATTGAATTTAGTACCCGTTTTGTTGCTTAATCTATATCAGCAAAACACGACATCACCACTAGGGATACAAAAATGGAAAAATCATTCATCCAGACTCAACAGCAAATTAGCTTTGTTAAATCATATTTTTCACGACTGCTGGAAAAAGAATTAGGACTGATTGAAGTTCAAGGACCGATCTTAAGTCGCCTTGGTGATGGAACTCAAGATAACTTATCTGGCCATGAGAAGGCAGTACAAGTTAAAGTCAAATCTTTACCAGATTCGACTTTTGAGGTTGTCCATTCATTAGCTAAATGGAAACGTAAAACATTAGGTCGTTTTGGATTTAGTTCTGGGCAAGGTCTTTATACTCATATGAAAGCTTTGCGACCAGACGAAGATCGCTTAACTCAGATCCACTCAGTTTATGTTGATCAGTGGGATTGGGAAAAAGTGATGGAAGATAAAGAACGTACAGTTCCTTATCTTAAGCAGACAGTGGGTAAAATTTATCAGGCAATAAAAGAAACTGAAAAAGCCGTCAGCGAAGAATTTGGTCTGGTACCGTTCCTGCCAGATCAAATTCAATTTATCCACACTGAAGAGTTACTGCGTCGTTATCCTGATCTTGATGCTAAAGGTCGTGAAAAAGCGATTGCCAAAGAATATGGCGCCGTTTTCTTAATTGGCATTGGCGGTAAGCTTTCTAGTGGTGAAGCTCATGATGTGAGAGCACCTGATTATGATGACTGGACGACACCAAACGAAGATGGATTTGAAGGTTTAAACGGTGACATTATTGTCTGGAACCCTGTTCTACAAGATGCGTTTGAATTGTCATCAATGGGTATCCGTGTTGATCCTGAAACATTAATGCGTCAGTTAACATTAACAGATGATACTAAGCGCCTTGAGCTGGATTGGCACAAAGCATTAATGCATGGTGATATGCCTCAAACTATCGGTGGTGGTATTGGTCAATCACGTTTAGTGATGTTACTGCTACAAAAAGAGCACATTGGGCAAGTACAATGCGGCGTGTGGGAAAAAGACACCCGTTTAGCTTTCGCCGATATGTTGTAATTATTGGCGCCAGCGTCGAAGTAAACGACTTTTTAATCCAGTATCAAAACGCCATATATGGTCAAAGATTTTCATGATGCTGGGTTTACCGTAATTGGATAAGGTAACCGCATGGAAGCGATTGTGCTGTTGCTGTTGGCTTTTTTTGATTTTGTTGATTAGGTTTTCGGGTAACCTTTGGGCGACAAAGTCAGAAATAACAACAGCATCAGCATCTTTCCATGCTGGGCTATTGAGTTTTTCTGCGACATTATCTAAACAAGCACTTAAATCCGTCCCCCCTCTAAATGACTGATTCAAAAACTTGATAAGCTCTTGCAGGCCATTAGACGATGACAACTGGTAATGTACAGTTTCAGTGGAAAATAACATCACATGGCATGAACGATTATCAGCTAGTGCTATTTTCATCAATGCTAATCCAAAAGCTTTAGCGCACTGTTCGTTAAATCCTCCCATTGAACCTGATGTATCAATACATACAATAAAAGGTCCTCTCGGTCTTTCTTCATCATGATGATGAGTTACTGGACGCAATACAGTACGCTCTTGCCAATTATCCCCTTGTAACCGATAAGTATTGAGCTGCTTTTCTACCAGCTTTCGATAAAACTCATATTCGATTTCATTAATACCTAACAAGGCGAGTTCAGCAGGAAGTAAGCGCAAGATATCATCACTGAGCCCTATTCCATTGACTTGCTCAGGTGTTGTATCGGGTGCTTTCTCAACAATAGTCACAGGTTCAAAAATCACACTTTCTTCAGGAAGTGATTTGGCTGTTTTGCTACGTCCAAGCAAACTTGCGAGTTTATGTAATTCAGGTTGTTGATCGAGAAAGTCGCTATAACGTTGAATAATTTTCTCATCGAAAGGTGTTTTTGTTAAAACGCCTTTGCTCATATCCCATAAACGCCCTGCTGCACGCTCATTTTCTGAGAATGTATTACTTAAGCTTCCACTTAACGCTAAACGTTCTTGTAGTTCAGCAAGGAGTTGCTCTTGTTCTTGGTCAAATAGCGCTTTATGTAATGCTGTGACTTGGAAAATTAAATTTATCCGCCAGTGTTGAATAAACAAAGCTTGTTGGGCTGGTGAAAAAGGCTTATTGGTTTTAATTAGTTGTGATGCTTCTTCAATAAAAGAGGAGTCTAGTTTGTTTAATTCAGCCAGTATTTGCTCTACTTGCTGATTAAATATGGCGTTACCTAATGACTGAGTTTGTTGATAAAGGGCAAACTCATCAGCAATCATGGTAGGTACTAAGGTTTCTTTTACTCTTTGCTGTAAGCTTTTTTTCCATTGGTGGATATCTTTAAGTAAGGCTTTTTTGAGCCTTGGGTGTTTTTCAAAAAATACCGCTAATTGAGGCGATGCAAGTATAGCAATAATAACTTCCTCAATAAGCTGCCCTTCATTTATGGCTAAAAGCATATCTAATGTTGAAAGTGTCAGCATAATATCATTACTTTATTTGGCTTTTTAATTGCGATAGTTTTTCATTAAGCTGAACAAAACTTTGCTCGATGGAAATAAGACAATCATTATCAATAAATAAATTTGGCTGATGATGATTAAATTTTTCCTGCTCACCATAAATTTCTTGGGTCAGATCTTTTAATTTATCTAGCCACTCTTTGTTATTTTCAATAGGAGCAGCAGGCGCAGTCTCTTTTTGTTGATAAAGAGATGTTGTGCGACGACTCACATCTAAAATTTCTAATACACCATCTTGACGTATTTGCGCATTAATTGATTGTGGGAAACCAATACCATTTAAACGTGCTAATAATTCATCCCCTTTAGCTAAAAAGTTTTCTAATGCTTTCTGCTCGATAGTAATAAAGTTAACTTGAATACTATGGATATGCAGAGGGATATGTAAAAACAACGTGAATTTATCAGCCTGCATTTTTTCTGATAGGCTAAAATGTGCATTTCGTCCAAACATTCCACTTTGTTTTTCAAAACGAAAGGCCTGTTGATCTTGTTTATTTCTTGTTGATTGCATCCACTCAGCCCATAAACTTTCTGTTTTTCTAATCAATTCTAGCTGGTGGTAGGCTTGTTCTGTTAAAAGGTTTTGTAATAACTTGTCTAATAATGCAAATGATGCTTGGTCATGCCACAGGCAATCTTTTAATAAAATAAGATCTAACGGTGAAATAGCACTACGGCCATTAAAAAAAGCACTGGCTTGTAAAAGGCGTACCGCTTTTTTCCAACGTCTATCTGAAACATAAGGTGCCGCATCACTTTTATCTAAAGACTCACGAAGTTGATAAATTAAATCAAATAAGTGGTCATCTAAAGTGATCTTTTCTAATTCTGATTGCCAACGAGAGAACTCTTCTGCGGTAATTTGGATATGTTCTGGAATATGAAAAGAGCCTACTTCTTTATTAATGAGTAGTGCACGAAAGTTTTTCTTATCCTGAACTTTGGTTAGCCAAATACGGATAAGCATTCGGTCATATAGTGCTTCAAGACTACTGTCTGAATCAGGTAGCTCATTAGAGGCAGAGACTAATAAACGCATTGGAATAGCAACTTCAGCTTCTCCATTTCTAAATTTACGCTCATTAATCGCCGTTAATAACGTATTAAGAATAGCGGGCCCGGCTTTCCATATTTCATCAAGAAAGACAACCTCAGCATCAGGTAGATATCCTTCAACCAAACGCTGATATTTACCTTCATCTTTTAAAGCTTGAATAGATAAAGGGCCAAAAATTTCTTCAGGGGTTGAAAAACGCGTCATTAGGTATTCAAAAGCTTTAGCCTCTTTAAAGGCTTCTTTCATTCTTCTGGCTATTAAACTTTTAGCAATACCTGGAGGGCCAAGTAAGAAAACACTCTCACCACTAAGTGCTGCAAGTAGACAAAGACGGATAGCTGACTGTCGCTCATAAAGCCCAGTTTCAAGATATTGGCTAAGTTGTGAAATCCGCTCTGCAAGTTGCATAAACACTCCTAATAATGGGTACTTATTTTCGTCATCGCCCTGAAAATATCAGAAAAGGATTGCTGACATATAGTCAAACATTCTATTAGCACACAAATTGTTTATAACAAAAATCGATTCAGCTTCCTACTGCTTATTTTTGGTTCTTTTTTGTTTTACTAGCGAAACGTTTCGATGGTGATCACGTTTTTTCATTAATGTTGCTGAGATGATCGGTTTAAAATATTGAATGTCATTTATGCGATACATCTAGAATTTATTACTGAGAGTAAGGAAAAATCATGGAAGCGAAGAAACTTGTGATTTTAGGTAGTGTTAATGCTGATCATATTCTTAATGTTGCCCATTTTCCGCTTCCTGGTGAAACCATTTCAGGTAACCAATTTCAAATGGTATTTGGCGGTAAAGGTGCTAATCAGGCGGTTGCAGCTGGGCGTTGTGGTGCGAATATTTCATTTCTTGCTTGTTTAGGAAACGATGATATTGGTAAAAAAGCCAAAGCTCAATTAATGACGGATAACATTGATACCAAGAGCATTGAGTTAATTGATGATGTAGCAACAGGTGTCGCGCTGATTTTTGTTAATCAACAGGGTGAAAATGTCATCGGTATTCATGCTGGTGCTAATGGACGACTAGATACAAGTTATGTTCAGCGCCATGGGAATATAATAAAAGAAGCTGATGCTCTATTAATGCAATTAGAATCACCACTTGATTCTGTTTTGAAAGCCGCGGAAATAGCTAAACAAGAAAATGTGCAAGTAATTTTAAATCCCGCACCCGCTCAGGCATTACCTGATGAGCTGCTATCACTTGTCGATATTATTACTCCAAACGAAACAGAGACTGAATATCTGACTGGAATTAAAGTCATCGATGATGAAAGCGCTCAACAAGCAGCGGATGTTTTACATCATAAAGGGATTAAAACTGTTCTTATTACATTAGGAAGCCGTGGAGTTTGGGTGAGTGAGAAAAATAATAAAGGTTGTATCGTTCCTGCATTTAAAGTGAAAGCAGTAGATACCATCGCAGCAGGTGATACATTTAATGGCGCGTTAATTACTGCTTTATTAGAAGGGCAATCTATGATGTTAGCGATTAAGTTTGCTCATGCCGCGGCTGCCATTGCTGTTACTCGAGCTGGGGCTCAGCCATCAGTACCTTGGCGTCATGAAGTGGATATTTTTTTAGCTTCATCCTTATAAGGTGTTTCTTCTGTATATAAAGAAAAAGAGAGCCTATGCTCTCTTTTTTAGTTTTAATAAAGCTATCAGGCTTTTCTCTTTTTATTAGTTAAATTATCGCCATCATGTTTATCAAGGAGTAAGAATACAAATGAAGACAGCAATGTAATGATACCAACAGTAATAAAAGTATAATGGAAGTTATCAACCGTAGTACCCACATTCTCTGTATCAAAATATCCTAAAATAGATGCACTCACTGCAATACCAAAGCTAATTGCCAATTGTTGGGTGACAGCCAAAACACTATTTCCTGAACTTGCATTGTTGTCTGTTAAATCAGCCAATGAAATTGTATTCATTGATGTAAATTGTATAGACATGACCACCCCTAATAAAAAGAGTGGAATGACAAGATAGTAAATAGACATATCCGGTGATTGAAGTGAGAATTGAGCTATCATCAAACCAATAATAATTGTGATAGCAAAGAGTGTTCGGCGATAGCTAAATTTTACTAAGATCTTTGTGACAAATGATTTTGCTAAAATAGAACCTAAAGCCATTGGTGCCATCATCATACCGGATATTATTGCTGGGTAACCAAAACCTACTTGCAACATAAGTGGCATTAAGAAAGGAATACACCCAGTTCCTAATCTTGTTGCAATATTTCCTGCAATACCGACAGAGAATGTGCGTGTTTTAAATATATTTAGAGGGATTAGTGGTTGCTGATGGCGCCTTGCATGATTGACGTATAACCCTAGTAAAGAAAATCCACCTAAAATAATGGCAATAGGAATATAGCGAGAGATATTTTTATCACCAAAAAGATCAAGACTGACAGAAAGCATGACTAAGCCAAAACCAAAGAAAATAAATCCAAGTAAATCAAACTTTCGTTTTGGCATGGTGAAATTAGGCATATGCTTGATGGCATAGAAAATACCTAATAGGCCAATAGGAATATTTATAATAAATATCCAATGCCATGAGGCATAAGTAACCAATATTCCGCCTAAGAGAGGTCCTGCTATGGGGCCTACTAATCCTGGCATTGTGACAAAGTTGAGAATGGGCAGTAATTCACTGCGTGGATAAGCTCTTAATAAAGCAAGGCGTGCAACTGGCATCATCATTGCGCCACCTATACCTTGTATAATTCGTGAAATAACAAGAAAAGTGAGGTTAGGAGAAAGTGCACATAATAAAGAGCCACCAGAAAATAAAGAAACCGCAATAATAAAAATTTTACGAGTTCCAAATCTATCGGCTAACCATCCACTGACAGGGATCAATAATGCAACAGTTAAGGTATAGCTGATAACAGCCGATTGCATCGCGAGAGGAGAATGATTAAGGCTTTTTGCTATGTCTGGTAATGCCGTATTAAGAATGGTTGCATCGAGAGCCTGCATAAAAAAAGCCATTGCAGCAATCCAAGGCAACCCAGACATATTTTTGGCGGATTTCAACATGAAGCATATACCGTCTTTGTTCTATATTTTGATTATCGCTTCATTATAAACAGAAAACCTATAAAATTTGTATTAAAACTATTCAATCACTCGTTAATAAGATTAAACAGAGATCACGCGCTTTATTTCCATCTTTATCAATAATTGCCTGAACAATTTGGTTATGGGTTTCCGGTTGAACGGTTTCATTACCCACAATAAGATCAAAATACTTTTT